>NZ_DAMDAY010000093.1:0-18682 GCF_032093475.1 Lysinibacillus sp.
TGGAAAACTGGTCTAATCCGTTAGCTGTCGGTGATGCGGCAGAGGATGTTCGCGTCTCACAATGTATTGAAGAGATGGTTGGAACACTTGCCATGATTCTTCATGGACAATGTACCAATAAAGAGCATCCATTATTACTAGGACATTTACCCAACTGGCATAAACCAGTTGATGCCATTGTCTTTTCAGGTGGTGTAGCCTCCTGTATTTATGAAAATGACTGTACGCAGCGTCAGTATGATGATATTGGCGAAAAACTAGCAAAAACGCTACTTAAGCATGAGCAGCTTCAATCATTTTTATGGCTGCGACCAGAGGAAACAGCACGAGCAACAGTCACGGGGGCAGGTACACAGACCACTGAAATAAGTGGCGCAACTATTCAAGTAGATGCCGACGTGTTACCACTAAAAAATGTGCCTGTCTTCAACTGCCATATGAACGATGCAACAACAGACTTTAACACTGTAGTAAAGACAGCTGTTGAGCGAGCGGATGATCTATTTTCCATACAGGATAATCGTTCACCATTTGCCCTCTATTTTAGTGAATTGCCGTATTTAAGCTTTCAGGATGTACATGCATTGTGTGAGGCTGTTTTGCAGCATTTGGCGACAAGATGCTCCAAGGACATACCAATTATCATAGTCATTCAATCAGATTATGCAAAGATTATTGGACAAACCATACAAGCAATTAATTCTACAGTACCAATTATTTGCATCGATCAAATTAAAGTGGAGACGGGTGATTATATCGACATAGGAGAGGTTCTGCCATCTGGCGTTGTTCCTGTTGTTGTAAAAACTCTTGCCTTTCACTCAAAGTAAGGAGGATGAATGTGAATTTATCGGTGATATTTGGTGGAGAAAAATATAATTTTAAATCATTAAAAGATGTCATGGCGAAGGCCAATGAAGAAAAATCAGGCGATCAGCTAGCGGGGATTGCAGCTGAAACGGTTCAACAACGAATCGCAGCAAAGGCTGTATTAAGTGAGCTGTTAGTGAAAGATATTCGAGAAAATCCATTAGTGCCACAAGAAAATGATGAGGTTTCACGCATTATTGAGGGTGACATTAATGAGCAAATATATGGAGAAATCAAAAACTGGAGCATCGAACAGCTACGCGAATACATTTTATCAAATGATACGGGTGACCGTGAGCTAAAGCGTTTAAGCAAAGGGATGAATTCCGAGATTATTGCCGCTGTTACAAAACTAATGTCCAATTTAGATCTTGTACATGCAGCCAATAAAGTTGAAATACTTTCAACGTGTAATATTACGATTGGTCAAAAAGGGACGCTGTCATCTCGTCTACAGCCAAATCATCCGACAGATAATATTGATGGCATCATCGCCTCTCTAAAAGAAGGACTGTCCTATGGTATTGGGGATGCTGTTATCGGCATTAATCCTGTAGATGATTCAGTTGAAAGTGTCAAAAAAGTGCTTACGGCTACAAAGGAATTCATCAATGATTGGTCCATTCCTACACAAAACTGTGTATTAGCTCATATTACAACACAGATGAAGGCAATTAAACAAGGTGCCCCAGCAGATATGATTTTCCAAAGTATCGCAGGGACAGAAATTGCTAACCGTTCGTTCGGTATTTCTGCTGATTTAATACGAGAAGCAGAGGAGCTCATTAAAAAACAAGGAACAGGTACTGGTCCAAATTTATTCTACTTTGAAACAGGTCAAGGCTCAGAGCTATCGGCAGAGGCACATATGGGTATTGACCAAGTAACACTGGAATCGCGAAATTATGGCTTTGCTAGACATTTTAATCCTTATATTGTCAACACAGTAGTTGGCTTTATCGGTCCAGAGTATTTATACAACAATAAACAGGTTATTCGTGCTGGTCTAGAAGATCATTTCATGGGCAAAATGCATGGAATCCCTATGGGTGTAGATATTTGTTATACGAACCATATTAAAGCGGATCAAAATGATATTGAAGATTTAAGTGTACTACTGACAGCGGCAGGCGTTAACTTTATTATCGCTGCGCCAATGGGTGATGATGTAATGCTTAACTATCAATCGATGAGCTTCCATGATGTAGCTACATTACTCCAAACATTTGGTAAAAAACCAGCACCAGCATTTTTAGCATGGTTAGAAAAAATGGGCATTTATGAAAATGGTCGACTTTCAGCAAGAGCTGGCGATTTATCCATTTTTGAAAGGTAGGTGAATCGAGTGAATGATCAATTAGTCTCTATGATTACACAGCTTGTCATGGAAAAGATGGAGAAAAATACAGGAAACCAAGCACCTGAAGTTGTAGCTCCTCCAGCAGAACAATCACTTATTAAAATATTTGATACAGTCGACAATCGTCCGACAGAAATAACAGAGTCTCAAACGACATCACAGGGACCGTTAATAAAGCTGTATCAGCACGGAGCGCCTCAGTCGGAAACGATAGCTCCTGCTACTTTTGAACAACCTTTTAATACGGCTGTGCCGATTAAGCCATTTCAGTTTGAAGCAGAATCATTAACAGAAAGTGTGCAGGCTGCAAAAAAACATACACCTGCTCGAATTGGCGTTGGTAGAGCAGGGACGAGACCAAAAACGAAAACATGGTTAAAGTTCCGACTTGATCATGCTGCTGCGGTAGATGCCGTATATGGTGAAGTTTCCGAAGAGCTTTTACAAAAACTAGATGTTTTTCAAGTAACAACGAAAGTAACTGATAAGGAAGAATACATTACAAGACCTGATTTAGGTCGTCGTTTATCAGAGGAATCAAAGGCACTGATTCAACAAAAATGTAAGCAACAGCCTAAAGTGCAGATTATTATTTCGAATGGCCTAAGTGCCAGTGCCATTGAAGAAAATGTGCAGGATGTGTACTTGGCACTTCAACAAAGTCTTAGCAATTTAAATATTGACATCGGTACTACATTTTATATTGATAAAGGCCGTGTCGCTTTGATGGATGAAATTGGAGAGCTGTTACAGGCAGAGGTAATTGTTTACTTAATTGGTGAGCGTCCTGGTCTTGTCTCCGCAGAATCGATGAGTGCGTATTTATGCTACAAGCCAAGAATCGGTACAGTCGAAGCGGAGCGTATGGTGATATCCAATATCCACAAAGGTGGTATTCCACCATTAGAAGCGGGTGCTTATTTAGGAACAGTCGTACAAAAAATCTTGCATTACCAGGCAAGTGGCGTTGAGCTTGTCGCAAAAGAAGGTTAGGGGGCTGAAACATGAATCCTCAAAAAATTATGGCGCAAATTTTGGCGATGCAAACCATTCCAAGAGTCAACAGTGAATTAGCAGAGCAGCTAGATTTAAAGCCATATCACAATAGCATTGGGCTTGTCACATTGACCATTGATGATGTTGGATATGTTGCTATTGATGAAGCAACGAAAAAGGCAGATGTTGACGTTATCTATGCGAAAAGCTTCTATGCGGGAGCAGCTCATGCATCGGGCCCATTATCAGGTGAAATGATTGGCATCATTGCAGGAAGCTCGCCTGATGAAATTCGTAGCGGACTTGATGCCATTCAACAAAAAATTGAGTTTGATACGTACTTCGAGGCGATTAATAACAATGAAAATCATGCTTTGTTTGCCCATACAGTGGCAAGCTGTGGAACGTATCTCGCCGAGCTGGCAAATGTAAACGTCGGCACACCACTTGCCTATTTAATCGCACCGCCACTAGAGGCAGTAGTTGGATTAGATGCAGCATTAAAGGCGGCAGATGTAGAGTTAAAGGTTTTCTTTGGCCCTCCGTCTGAAACCAATTTTGGTGGCGGCCTATTAAGTGGTAGTCAATCATCTTGCGAGGCTGCGGCAAATGCTTTCAGAGAAGCTATTGAAAATATAGCTAGAAATCCAGTGATCTAGAAAGGAGGCGGCTTTATGGCCACATTAGACAAAGATTTATTAGCAATTCAAGAAATGAGAGATGCCGTTAAACAGGCTAATACAGCACAGGCTGCCTACATGCAATTTTCACAGCAGCAAGTAGACAACATAGTGAAGGCTGTTGCGGATGCTGCCTTTAAGGAAGCAGACCGTTTAGCAAAAATGGCTGTGCAAGAAACAGGGATGGGTATCCCTAATCATAAAAAAATGAAAAATGAAGTGGCTTCACGAGATGTCTATGAAGATATTAAAGACTTAAAAACGGTTGGTATTGTAGGCTATGATCGGATGAAGAAAGTGGCAGAGATTGCGAGTCCTTTTGGGGTCATCGCAGGTATAGTGCCAACGACGAATCCAACATCTACAGCCATTTTTAAAACACTTATTTCTTTAAAAACAAGAAATGCATTAGTGCTAAGTCCACACCCATATACGGTGAAATGTACAAAAGAGGCGTTAGATGTTTGTCGAGTAGCGGCGGAACAAGCTGGTGCACCTGAAGGGCTACTGCAATGCTTAACGATGTCTTCTATGGAAGCTACGCAACAGCTCATGAAGCATCCTGATATTCATTTAATTTTAGCAACAGGCGGCGGTGCTTTAGTGAAGGCAGCCTATAGCTCTGGAAAGCCAGCTTATGGTGTAGGGCCGGGGAATGTCCCAGCTTATATCGAAAAATCAGCTAATATCCAAAAGTCTGTCCGTCAACTGGTTCACAGTAAGTCGTTCGATAATGGCACCATCTGTGCAACAGAACAAGCCATCATTGTAGATAAGGCGATTGCTGAACAGGTACAGACGGAATTAAAGAAAAACGGTGCCTATCTATTAAATGCTGAAGAAAAAGCAAAAATGGAGAAATTAATTTCACCTGTTCCTGGAAAGGTAAATCCACAAATTGTCGGGAAATCAGCTACTTGCTTAGCAGATTCTGTTGGCATCACAGTCCCAGAAGATACAAAAGTTCTTGTTGGGTTAGAAACGATGATTGGTAAAAATATTCCGTTTTCGCTTGAAAAACTTTCACCAATCTTTGCCCTCTATATAGTAGAAAACAGTACAGAAGCAAAGCAAGTCATGATTGACCTATTAAATATTGGTGGTCGTGGACATACATGCTCGATTCACACTGAAAATGCAGCATTAGCTGAGCAATTCTCTGTTGAATTACCTGTCTCACGTATTGTAGTCAATACATTATCATCTATCGGTGCAGTAGGTGGAACAACAGGATTAGCACCATCCTTTACATTAGGCTGTGGTACATTTGGCGGTAATATTACGTCGGATAACATTACAGCAAGACACCTATTAAATATTAAACGTATGGCTTATGGCATTAAAGATGTCGAAGTACCAAAACCAGAATTTGAAGTACAATCCGTTGTTGAGTCGGTTGTCTCACAGGAGCCTGCTCTTGACACGACGATGGTTCAACAAATTGTCGATCAAGTATTAAAACAAATCACATTACAAAATAAATAAATTATTTGGAGGAATGACAAATGAGTACAGCATTAGGAATGGTAGAAACAAAAGGTTTAGTAGGAGCAATTGAAGCAGCAGACGCAATGGTAAAGGCAGCAAGCGTTAATTTAGTAGGAAAAGTACATGTAGGTGGCGGTATCGTAACAGTGCTTGTACGTGGCGATGTAGGTGCAGTAAAAGCAGCAACAGATGCAGGTGCAGCAGCAGCTCAACGTGTAGGAGAACTTCTATCAGTACATGTAATCCCACGTCCACATCACGAATTAGAAATGATTTTACCAAAAGCAGAAGCATAATTTTAGCTTTATTTAGGACAAGACGCCCATCTCAATTGTTGGTGAATTAAACTGTGGATACAACACCACCACAATTACGCTAGGGCATAAAGGATTAGGATGAGAGTTAATCCTACCAGAGGACAGCTCTCATCTTGTCTAATAGGTAAACAATTAATGAGATAAAGAGGTGGCTAACGTGACAACAGCTACAAAAACATTTCCAGTGGCCATTTCGGCTCGTCATATTCATCTTAGTGAAGAGGATTTGCAAGCACTTTTTGGTCCAAATGCAACGCTGACAAAGGATTTTGACTTATCACAGCCTGGGCAATTTGCTGCCAAGGAGCGTGTCTCTATCGAGGGTCCAAAAGGCATTATCCATAATGTTCGTGTACTTGGACCAGTGAGACCAGCAACACAGGTGGAAGTCAGCCGAACAGATGCCATGAAGCTTGGTGTGAAACCTCCGTTAAGACAGTCGGGTGATATTGACCATTCTGCAGGCATTAAAATCCTTCACCAAAATAAAGAATTGCATATCGAGCAGGGTGTTATCATTGCACAGGCACATATTCATATGACAGAAGAAGATGCCAAAGCATTGGAAGTGCATAATAACGAATTGGTTTCTGTGGAAGTTGAAAGTGATCGACCTGTTACTTTCCGTGGCGTAGTCGTCCGTGTTTCCAATGACTTTAGTCTGGAAATGCATATCGATACGGATGAAGCCAATGCAGGTTTTATTGAACAGCAAGCACAGGGTAAATTAGTAAAAATCTCATCGTAAGGAGGAGGCAAGATGCAAGAAAATCTGGTTCAAAAAATTGTGGAAGAAGTTCTGCAGCAAGTCTTAAAAAATCAATCTTCCCCTCCACATGACGGTAAAATTCCTATTGGTGTATCTGCCCGCCATGTCCATCTTGCACAAGCAGAGGTGGAGCAGCTTTTCGGTGAGAATTATCAGCTTACACCGAAGTTTGAGCTTTCACAGCCAGGGCAATTTGCTGCAGAGGAAACCGTAGTAATTGCTGGTCCAAAAGGATCAATTGAGAGAGTACGTATTCTTGGCCCAGCTCGATCGTTGTCTCAAGTGGAAGTAAGCTGGACAGATGCTATGAAATTAGGGTTGAAACCTCCATTAAGAATTTCCGGTGATATTCAAGGTTCTAGTCCTGTTACATTAATCGGTCCAAAGGGGAGTGTCGTGTTAAATGAAGGACTTATTATTGCACAGGCACATATTCATATGTCCCCTGCGGATAGTGCGAGATTTAATGTAGTAGATGGACAGTCTGTTCAAATCAAGGTAGAAGGAATTCGCCCGATTATTTTATCGAATGTGGTCATCCGTGTATCAGAGCGTTATCGATTAGAAATGCATATCGATACAGATGAAGCCAATGCAGGATTAATTCAGCAGGGAACACTTGCTGAAATTGTACATCACCAAGGAAGTGAACCATCTTCTATACCAGTGAAAGTGCAGTCGCCAGTCGTAGAGAAAGTAGAGAAACCATCCGTCTATCATTATGATAAAAAGCTACTTTCACAAATAGAAGTGCTAGAAATAGAAGCACAAGAAATTGTAGTACCAAAGAAAACGATTGTGACAGCATTGGCTTATGATAAGCTACGAGAGCTAAATAAAACATTAACGGTCCGAGCTGAGTAGTAAGACAATTTGTGTCGCATAAAGAGGGTGAAGTTCATGCAAATGGGTAGAGTAATAGGCAGTGTATGGGCAACACGTAAGGAGGAAGGGCTGAATGGATTAAAGCTATTAATCATTCAACCCATTGACTCCAATCAACAGCCGATTCGCACAGAAATTGTTGCAGCTGATCGTATAGGTGCGGGGATTGGTGATGATGTACTCATTACAAGCGGTGGGTCATCACGCTATATTATGAAAGAAAATCCATTACCAATCGATGCAGTTGTTATAGGTATTATTGATTCTACTGAAGTGATGAGAGGTGAAGACAATGAGTAGCGCAATTGGAATGATTGAAACAAAAGGCTTAGTTGGTTCGTATGAAGCAGCGGATGCCATGATTAAGGCGTCAGACGTCACAATCGTTAAACAGGAATTCGTTGATGGTGGAATTGTGACGGTCGTCGTGAAGGGTGACGTAGGTTCAGTACAAGCAGCGGTAGAAGCTGGAAAGGCTGCTGCCATGCGTGTTGGTGAACTATTAGGCGCTCATGTCATTCCGAGACCTGATGAAGATGTATTCCAAATGATTAAAGGCCCAGAGGCACCAAAGAAAAAGCCTGCCTCTACACCAGCATCAGCACGTGCTAAAAAAACAACCGAAGCAACACCGACGACAGATAATCGAGGTGAAGAATAATGGCCTTTCGTAAAAATAAAATCGCTGTTATTGGAGCTGGTCACACTGGTTCTACATTGAGTTTATTTTTAGCACAAAAAGAATTAGGTGATGTGGTGCTTGTCGATATTCCAGAGGCTGAGAACCCGACAAAAGGGAAGGCATTGGATTTACTACAGACAGGCCCAATTGAAAAGTTTAATGTCTCCATTAAAGGGACGAGTGATTACGAAGATATAACTGGTGCCGATATTGTCGTTATTACAGCTGGTATCCCTCGTAAGCCAGGCATGAGTCGTGATGATTTAGTTACTACAAATGCCAAAATTATTCAACAGGTTTCAAGACAAATTAAACACTATGCTCCAAATAGTATCGTCCTTGTGTTGAGTAATCCAGTTGATGCTATGACCTATGTGTGTCATAAGGAAACAGGCTTTGCTAAAAATCGGATTATCGGTCAGTCTGGTGTGTTAGATACAGCTCGCTTCAATACTTTTGTAGCCCAGGAGCTTCAAATTGCACCAGAAGATGTCTCTGGCTTCGTGCTAGGGGGACATGGTGATGAAATGGTGCCATTAATCCGTTATTCCTATGCTGGAGGTATTCCATTAGAAAAGCTAATTCCCCAGGAACGACTTCAGCAAATCGTCGAGCGTACACGTAAAGGTGGCGGTGAAATTGTCGGTTTACTAGGAAACGGAAGTGCCTATTATGCCCCAGCTGCGGCATGTGCACAGATGGTTGAAATCATTATCAAAGATCAACGAAAAATCATCCCTTCTATAGCCCTATTAGAAGGTGAATATGGATACCACAATCTGTTTTTAGGGGTACCAACTATTTTAGGTGGCAATGGGATTGAATCTGTGATTGAATTGCACCTAACCAATGAAGAACAAGCAGCCCTCCAGCATTCAGCAGAGGCTGTTAAACAAGTGATTGCCATTTGCCAAAACATTGAATAGTGAAAACACAATCTATTTTTTAAATTGAAAGATAGGATCCCCAACTTTCTTTCGATCGAAACTTCATAATAGCTCTTAAAAATGTTTGATTGGAAACCGAACATAACTGAAAGCTAGTTAATATTCCCCTTATTATATATAACACTCTCATTTATGGGAGATCTGACTGTAGCAAGCTTAAATGTTTGCTACAGTTTTTTGTTATGTTCACAACCTATATCATAAAAACGATTAACACTTCTACTATAATCAAATAAGGAGGGATGTGGATGAACAACATCGTACAGGAGATGGTTGAATGGATTGAAAGTCATCTATTAGAGGGATTCTCATTAGAGCATTTAGGGAAGGATATGGGGTACTCCCCTTATTACTGTTCCTTTAAATTCCACCAGATAACTGGAATAACAATCAAAAAATATAGTTCACTTCGAAAAATGTATCTTGCTTCAATGGCCTTAAAAGATCCACAAAAGAAAATCATCGACATTGCTTTTTATCATGGTTTTTCATCTCAGGAATCCTTTTCTAGAGCTTTTAAAAATACATTTGGTATAAGTCCAAACGATTACAGAAGGTCCCCACAACCTTTACAAACATTCGTGAAGCTGAATTTACTGGGGGAGAGAGGATGGTTTACGATGGATATTTCACAAAAATTAAAAATTGAGGCGTTACAAGAGAAAATCAATGCCCAATATGATCAAAAGATATTGAATGTATTGAACGGGCAAATGATGTATGAAGAGTTTGCTAAACAGCAATTAATGGGGAACTCTGATTACGTACCTTTTAATGAAGCGATGTGTACAAATCCAACGACTAGTGTGATTTTCAGTGAAGAATTTAATAAAATTCGTGCTACGGGGCATCAGGTGTCATTAGAGGATTATGAGCTGATAACAGTGAATCCGTTGAAACCATTGTTGACAAATGACTATCAATGTATTGTTTTATGGTTTGGAGACGATATGTTTTGTCAGCTGAATCTACTGACAGTTCTTGCTTTCTTAGAACAACAAGGGTATCAAGGCAAGGTCTATTATCATATGGTCAAGGAAATGACCTATGATGTGGAAGAAACGGAGATAGTACTAGGCGATTATATGGAGATCTATGAACAGGTGTTGATACAGCATCGTCTTCCAAAGGCTACAGTTTTACCAGTCATGTACCAGGGCGTTCAATTATATTTCAACTATTTAAAGGAGGAGAACGAGATTACCACGTACATAAAAAAACATCTCGATATGCCTCAAAATGATCTGATAAAGCAACTATTCTACTTATTTCCTCACTATGGATTAGGGGATCGTCAATATAGTAAACTTATCGAGAAAAGTAAAGAATGAATAGTCAGATTCATTTTACCAAAAGGTCCACAATATACAAAATTTTCGAAAATATGATAAACTTATAACGGGAAAAGGAGGATAAAAGCATGACAGTTCAACAATTTATAGACTATGTGAAGAAGATGCAACATTATGAGGAAGCACTCAATGTGATTTATTGGGATATGCGGACAGGTGCACCCAAAAAAGGGCTAGCGCAACGTTCAGAGGTTATTGGCACATTGTCAGCCTCTTTATTTGATATGCAGACAAGTGAAGAATTAGGCGAGCTTTTATCTGCTTTAGAAACACAAAAAGCGGATCTTGACTATGTAACACTTCGTTTAGTGGAAGAAGTAAGAAAGAATTACGATCAAAACAAAAAAATCCCAGCAGATGAATATAAAGAATACGTGATTCTTCAATCAAAATCGGAAACGGCTTGGGAAGAAGCAAAGGCAACTAATAATTTCGCCCTTTTCTTACCATATTTAGAAGAAATCATTCAATGGCAGAAAAGATTCATTCACTATTGGGGCATAAAAAACGGATCTCCGTACAATACATTACTCGATTTATATGAACCAGATATGACGACAGATGTCTTAGATCAAGTGTTTGGCGACTTACGTCAATCAATTGTGACACTTGTCCAGAAAATTGCCGATTCATCGAATAAGCCAAATACAGATATGTTATTTAAGCATTTCCCAAGGGAAGCACAGCGTGAGCTATCATTAGAAATGCTAACGCAGCTTGGGTATGATTTTGAGGCAGGACGCTTGGATGAAAGTGTGCATCCATTTATGATTGGCTTAAATTATGGAGACGCTCGTATTACAACAAAATATGATGAAAATGATTTCCGTTCAGCCATTTTTGGCACAATTCATGAATGTGGACATGCGATGTATGAGCAAAACATTGATGAAAAACTTGCAGGTCTACCGTTAGCAACTGGAACTTCGATGGGGATTCATGAATCACAATCATTATTTTATGAAAACTTTGTCGGCAGAAATGAAAAGTTCTGGGAGCATAACTACGAGCGTCTTCAACACTTCTCACCAGCTCAATTTGGCGATGTTGCATTAGACGAATTTTTACGTGCCATTAATATGGTCGAACCTTCCTTTATTCGTATTGAAGCGGATGAACTAACGTATCCACTACATATTATGATTCGCTATGAAATTGAACGTGACTTGTTCAATGGGGATTTACAGGCGAAGGATCTACCACAGGTATGGAATGATAAATATGAAGAGTATTTAGGTATTCGACCTGAAACAGATGCACAAGGTGTGCTACAAGATATGCATTGGTCAGGCGGCATGTTTGGCTATTTCCCATCCTACGCATTAGGGATGATTTATGCGGCGCAGTGGAAGCATGCGATGGACAAGGATATTCCTAATTTTGATGAATTACTAGAAAAAGGAGAGCTACTGCCAATTCGAGAGTGGCTAACTGATAAAGTTCATCAATATGGAGCATTGAAAAAGCCATTTGAATTGCTGAAAGAAGCGACAGGGGAAGGCTTAAATGCTAAGTACCTTGCAAACTATTTACAAGAAAAATATACAAAGCTATATCAGTTATAAAAAAGCAAGCGATTTCTCTACAATGAGAAATCGCTTATTGCTTTAAAAAAGCCTTTTGAGTCAGCTGGGGAATTGGAAATAATTCATAAGATTGGCATTTTGCAAGCGGATGGGACAAAATTACAATTTAAGATTTAAAGTAATTCACATGTTTCATTATTATTCTTTATAAAATATGCAACATTATAACGAATTATTTTTAAGCTGAACTATTTTGTTCAACATTCGGGCCAGATTGTGGAATAAAATCATTTTGTGCAATGTTACCAAACAAGGATTTAGTAGCTTATTTTACATAAATGATAGACTGTTTAAAAAATTTCCATTAATATGTTATTTTTAATGAAATTAAATCTAATTTGAGGTGAATTTATATGTTATTAAAGCCAAATAAACTCCAGCAAGGAGATTATATCGCCACAATAAGTCCTTCTTGGGGAGGTGCTGGAGAACCAGAATTAAAATGGCGTTATGAACAAGGCGTAAAAAGACTTGAAGAGGTTTTTGGACTGAAAGTTATAGCAATGCCAAATAGCTTGAAAGGTGCAGATTATCTAGACAAAAATCCAAAAGCACGTGCAGAGGACTTAATGATGGCTTTTAAGGACCCCAAGATTAAAGCTATTATTGCAAATATTGGTGGAGATGATAGTGTTCGTTTACTCCATTACATTGATTTTGAGGTTATAACTAAAAATCCTAAAATTTTATTGGGTTACTCAGATGTAACGATTGTTCATTTATTTTGTTTGAAGGCGGGTATATCTTCATTTTATGGACCAGCAATTTTAACCGATTTTGCTGAAAACGTTGAAATGCACTCATATACCGTTCAATCTATTCAGAAAACGCTATTTTCTAATGAAGTAATAGGTGAAATTGTTCCTTCTGTAGAATGGACAAGTGAGCATTTAGAATGGATAGAATCAAATAAAAATCAAAAACGCACAATGCAGCCTAATAAAGGATACGAATTGCTGCAAGGTAAAGGTATAGTGCAGGGACGTTTAATAGGAGGGTGCATTGAAGTACTAGAGTTTGCTAAAGGTACCGTGCTATGGCCTGAAGAAAAATACTGGGAAAATTGCATCCTTTTCTTTGAAACATCTGAAGATCAACCAGAGCCTAACCTACTTAGATATTGGTTGAGAAACTACGGTGTACAAGGTATTTTACAAAAAGCAAACGGAATTATATTTGGTAAACCACAAGATGAAAAGTATTGCGAAGAATATAAAGAAGAGATTTTAAAAGTGATGAAAGAATTTAACTTGGAGGATACACCAATTCTATACAATATGAACTTTGGACATACCGAACCAAAATTCATTTTACCTCTTGGTGCATTAGCAGAAATTAATTGTAATAGAAGCTCTTTTACTATTTTAGAAAACGCTGTACTGTAAGATGTTAGCGGCTTTTTGGGACAAATATGGATATTCAATAATCGGGCGCTTTTCTTGTATAAGGAAAGTGCTTTTTCAATTTAAGGGCAAGGTTAGAACAAAGAAAAAATATTGACTTGTTACTGTTAATGACAGTATACTGTCAATAACAGTGATATTGTATCATTAAAAAATTTGAGGGGTGTATCTTTTATGAAGCATACAGGGAGACATACAGGAGCATTTCTTTTGCTGTTTTTAACAGAGGGAGATAACTATGGGGGAAAACTTCTACAAAAATGTGAGGAGGAGCTTCCCATCAACCCAATTGATAGTGCGATATTATATCGCACGCTAAAAAAATTAGAGGAAGAAGGCGCTGTTGAATCTTATTTGAATATATCTGAGCAAGACAAACCGATAAGGATGTACAAAATTACTACTATTGGTAAAAGAAAATTAGAAGAATTTCATCTAGATATTGAAGAAAAATTGAAAAATTTAGCTTTTTTCCTAGATAAATTTGAGAAATGGAAGGTTCAAGATAATGGTTAGTGGCTTAGTTCTCTATTCGATAGCCTCTATATATTTGGGAATTTCCTTCATAAAAGACAAATACAAAACAAAAACAGCATTATTTAAATCATGGACAATGTTTCGAAATGTTTTGCCAGATTTATTAGCGATTATGCTATTTATTGGTCTAGCATTATCTTTATTGACACCATCCCTTATTTCTTCCATTATTGGGGGGAATTCAGGTTTCTTAGGTATCATCTATTCCACGATTATTGGCTCAATTGCTTTAGTTCCAAGCTTTATTGTCTTTCCTCTCGGACATACATTAGTTCAGAATGGAGCTGCCCTTCCGCAAGTTGCCGTATTAATGTCGACATTGATGTCTGTAGGACTTGTTACTTTAACTATGGAGCAAAAGATTTTTGGAAGAAGTTTTGCTTATGCTCGAAATATTTCTTCCATAATAATGTCTCTTCTATTTGCATTAATTATTTGGGTAGTGATGACATGATGAAGCTAAAAAGATATCGTTTCTTTTTCATTTTATTATTAGGATTATTTCTTCTTACATTTATGAATCAAGCAATTGCTATAAAAACCGTTCAGTTAACTGGTAAAAGTATTTTGGATATGTTATTTCTGCTACCTCCTATATTTATATTAGTTGGATTATTAGATCAATGGGTAACGAAAGAAACACTTATTAGTTATATGGGTGAAAAATCAGGTATATATGGAGTCCTCTTCACTCTATTATTAGCAACGGTAGCAGCAGGCCCTCTTTATATAGCCTTTCCAATAGCAATATTATTATTGAAAAAAGGAGCTAGTGTGCGCCATATAGTATTTTTCTTAGGGGCTTGGTCGACAGTCAAATTGCCGGTTCTGTTGTATGAATTCACATCATTTGGTCTTAAATTCACACTTATTCATATTTGTTTTGGTCTCGTGTTTTACTATTTAACAGGAATTCTTTTTGAAAAATTATACAGCCAAGAAAAATTACTAAAGGATAATGCAACCATGGAGATATAGATTTAAGTCATTAAAACTTTTAACCCCTCAATTTCTAATTTATAATGTTATGAATACGTTATTCAACAATCGGGCGCTTTTATGAATCATGTTGCGAGGTGATATTTGGATTGGGGATTAATATTTTGATGTATACAATGGTCTTTTTAGGACAATTAATTAGCGTCAGTTTAATATTAGCTATTTTTACTTCTGTTTTTGTTAAGAGCAGGAAGCAAGGTCTTGTATTTTTAACAATCTATATATTACTAAATATATACTCTCTAATTAGTGGATTTAAATTTTCGTTAGTAATGGGGAGTGGTATGTTGATTATATATATTTGCTTAGGTATATTAACTTACTTTGTTATTAAAAAGAAACTTTCAAACCTCTTTTTGGATATCAAATATAGAGGTCTATTTTGACAGCAGGAGACAAGATAACTGTCTTGATATTCAACAATCGGGCGCGTTTCTCTAAGAAATGCGCCTTTTTTCATCAGAAACAGCATTAGCAAGATCAACTTGTTTTTCCTTTAAGTTTCGAGGTATAGTTATATTATGGGAATTTAACCCAAATTTCCTAAGTTAAATGATGAGAAAATAATTAGTTCAGGGGGAATATAATGTTCATTAGGAGAGCAAAAATAGAAGATTGCAATTTTTTAACCAACTTGGCTTATAAATCAAAAGCTTACTGGGGATATACAGAAGATTTTCTACAACAATGTAAAGATGATTTGACTGTAACTAAAGAATACATAGAAGAAAATCCCGTTTATTTAATGGAGAGTGATAACAAGATAGTAGCTTTCTATAGCTTTACAATTAGTGAACGGAAATTAGATGCATTGTTCATAGATCCTAATTATATCGGTAAAGGATTAGGGAGAATGATTTGGGACCATTTACTAAATAAAGCAGAAGAGTTAGGAATAAACGAATTTACTCTTGATAGCGAACCTAATGCTGAAGGTTTTTATTTAAAAATGGGAGCAGAGTGCATTGGCTCTACTCCTTCTTCGGTGTTCCCAAATCGTCATCTTCCTCTAATGAAAGTTAAAGTGTTTTAAAATGCATTAATTAGATTAATTACGGAATTTAAACAAGAAGTGTGTTAGATGACTATATTTATTTTTAATCATTATCACTAAATGTGTAAACGGCTTGAGTTCTTTAGAATTATGGGTACAAGCCGTTTTTTATTTCGACTGTCAACTTGATGGGGTGCAATTGTGAAATGATGATTTTAGTCCTTCAAAATCACAGGTTGAAAGTTTTCTTGAACTAAATGGGTGCTTTAGTTTAACAAGTAAAAAACAATGAACACTAACTTGATCTTCAACAATCGGGCGCGATTCTGTAATAAGGATTAGCGCTCCATCTCATTATAGGGCCAGTTTAATTGAATAAGAGATGTTGAACAAAAAACCCGAATAGCTACACTTTTTTAGTGTCCACTATTTGGGCAAGTTCGGTTTTTTATTTACTGAATAGCTGAGATTAAAACTTCAATTATGTAGTCTGAATCATTTACATTGCATGTAAATACATATACGGGCTGATAATAACCTTTTGTATCATAAGTATATGTTAGACGAACATTCGTTATCGTTAATGTATCACCTTTTTGTAAAGGATTGTATGTGCTAAACTCTCCGTTTTCCATTACATTATATGCTTGCTGTTGTGAAATTAATTGCTTTTTCGCAACCATTTCATTGTCACTGATGTCAAATAATATGTCGGGTACTTGCTGATTAAAAAGACTAATCATAACCAGACCTTTAGAGAAATCTTCACATGTGGATTGTAAATTCTCTGGTTCAGCTAAATCCCAACGAATTGTACGTTCATCTTGCTGCTGATAGATAGCGTTATTAGGTAATAATCCTTCACTTTTTAACCAATTTTCTAAAAGTTGCTTTTTCTGTTTAATATCAACTTTTAGGGGGTCATCATTTATATTATCGAATGATAAGGACCAAGAACCATTTGACATGAAATAAGTTAAATAATAGTTACTGCCTTCATCGTCTTGAAATGTAAATATACGATTATCCACTTCAATCCGTATGCCACCTTGTTGTTTCAAATTAAATTGTTTAGCAATGGATTGGGCGATTAATTTTCCTTTTTTTATATCATTTACATCTTTATTGTAATAAACACATGCGTTAGGTGATTTATTGGAAAGTTCAGTTTCCAGTTGCATCTGTATGTGTTCCATATTTTGTTTTTGTGCAGGTTTGAATGGTAGATTCCCAAATTCTTGAGCGTTATATACCACATTTGCTACGCCAAATAACGTAATAAAAACTACTGGAATAGAAATAGCTTTCACAATCGGTATAAATGTTAATTTTCGTTGTTCAGTCCATAAAATGAATACCATCACGATAAAGTACCCTGCTAAACTCCCAATGGTATTATGCAAAAGGTCGTCTAATTCAAAAATCCCTTTACCTGTAATCAATTGGGAAATTTCAATACAAGACGTGAAAGCAATTGATATGACGAGTACACGCCAAAATGATTTGTTTTTATGATGAATCAACGGTAATAGTACGCCTAACGGTACAAACATTAACATATTAAAGATGATTAATTGATATTCAGTCAGTGACCACTTGTTCCATGCATTTACATAACTAGTGAATAGACTGAAATTAATCTGATCTGTATATTTTGCCCCTCTACTGAGAGTAGTGATTCCAAATACTACAATGAACCAACAAATAAGTAAAGTGATGAGAACAAATTTAGAAAGACGTATTGGATATTTCCCCTGATAAAATTTTCTATATATAAAGTATCCAATTATCAAGATTGTGATGATAAAAATAGAATATTTTACATACGGTAAAAGACCCGATACTATACTAATCAAATCCATTGTAACGTAACCTCCTTAATAATTTGCCTTGTTCATTGTAGCAAGAAAATCTTAAGGTTCTTTAAGTATAAAACTTAAGATTTTATGAAGTATGTAAGTATGTTTAGTTATTAAGTATTTAATAATGACTGTTTTCAATAAGATGGTTGTTATTCGGCTAACGGGTGCTTATCTTCAATAAGGTACTCAACAATCGGGCGCTTTCCTGGAAACAAGGAAAGTACCTTTTTGATTAATTAGAGTTCGGAACTATCAATATTTTTTTAGTTTGTTGAATATCCTTGTATGTCAATACAATCTATTATTGCGATTTTTGGGGGATATTGATATGAACGAATTTAATACAGATAGATTAAAAGAATATTTAATACGATCAGGAGACCACTTAAAGCCTTCTAGTTTAGGAAAGAATTAGAGATAGAACATCTAAGGGAAGCTTGTCAAACAACGATGGAGAAAGCACTATTTGAGTTTATGTATTCAACCGGCTGCCTTATTGGTGAAGTTGTAATATTAAATCGAGAAGAGATCGATTTTCAATCGAATTCAGTAATTGTACAAGGGAAAGGTGATAAAGAAAGGGGAAGTGTACTTTAATACCCGCTGTTCTATTTGGTTAAAAAGGTATTTAGATGAAAGAGAGGATAAGGAACCTCGTTTGTTTATTACGGACAGACGGCCGAAAAGGCGAATGAGCATTGATAATTTAAGATATATTATCAAGCGCATATCAAATCGTGCTAGTATAAAAGAGTATACATCCGCATCAATTACGACACAGCTATGCAACGCATATGATTAATAACGGTGCGCCAATTGATGTCATTCAAAGTTTACTAGGTCATGAAAAGAGTGAGACTACAAAGATACGCTCAGCTAAGCGGAAAGCTAAGACAGGATTTATACAGTAAATACTTTTAAAAAACTTTCATTCAATTAAGACACTCATGTAGAA
>NZ_DAMDAY010000094.1:0-14319 GCF_032093475.1 Lysinibacillus sp.
AATAGCTTCTAGGTATGCCTTTGTTTTTAAAATTATTGATACGATGGCAATGGCTGATAATAGATTTACGCCAATTGTATCAAGAGCTATAGCTCGATCAGGCATTGATGGACCACGAATAACACGGTACAGTGATAATGCAATGGAGATACTAAAGAAAGCCAGTGCTAAAAGTAAAATATTATCAATCATTAACGTGTCACCTCCATTATTGCTTGTTCAAATTTCCCAATAGAGCGTATGACAGCATCTTTGGACTGTTCAATATCCATGGCATGAATATAAAAAACATCCCCCTCTTCTGATACTTCCATAACGACAGAACCTGGTGTTAGTGTAAGCAATAATGCAAGTGCTGTAATTTCCCAATCACCCTTTAATACTGTTTTATAAGTGAAAATACCAGGTGTAATAGTAAGCTTTGGCGTTGTAATTTGTCTTAATACGCTATAGCTTGATAAAAATAGCTCCCAATTAAAAAGCCATAATAACTTTATAATGGAAAATACTCGTCGCAAGTAAAATTGGGTGCCATAAAAACGGTGCATAGCATATAAAATACCCACTCCTACGATAAAGCCCATTAAAAATGTCGAAAATTGGGGTGTCACTTCATCCTGTAAGAGTAACCAAAGTGTTGCAATAAATAAATTCAATATAAACTGCATTGCCATTATTTATTCACCTCACCTTGCCATAGTTCCCCATCTAATACTGCATCAATATAAATGGAAGGGGTATAAAGTGTTTCTGCCGCATCCGTTACAAAAGGAGCCAATTTCTCTGCTCCAATTCCTAAGCCAATTGTACAAGCAGCCAGTAATGTTATAGGTAGCAAAATTCGCTTGGGTAATGGCTTTTCATCTTCCAAGCTAATAATGGTTTCTCCAAAAAAGGAGGAAAGGAATATTCGCAGCAGTGAATACAAAACAATTAAACTAGAGAAAAATCCTAGACCTAATAGAACAAAATGGCCTCCTTCTATTGCTCCTTGTCCGATTAAAACTTTCCCTAAAAAGCCACTTAAAGGGGGTATACCTGCTAATGAGCACATGGCGATGAAGAACATCCATCCAAAAAAGGGATAATTCCGGATAAGCCCACTCATTTTATCTATGACCGTTTCCCCCGTAACATAAATCATCATGCCCACCGCTAAAAAAAGCATTGCCTTAGCAACCATATCATGCATTAAATAATAGATAACACCTTGTAAAGCAGACTCTGTACCAATCGCTAAACCAGTGACTATAAATCCAACTCCAATTAGCACATTGTATGAAGCAATCGTTCTAACATCGCGCCCTGATAGAGCACCGATACAACCTGCTACGATCGTTATCCCTGCCATTATACCAAGAGCCATGTGTGTCACTTCAGTGTTATTAGGGAAAAGCAATGTAAACGTCCGCACAAGTGCATATATCCCAACCTTTGTTAATAATGCCGCAAATAAAGCCGCTATGGCAGTTGGTGGTACACTATAGGAGCCAGGCAACCAGAAGAATAATAAAAGTCCAGCCTTCAAGCTAAAGACGATTAAGAATATTAGCGCCACTGTTGTAATGAGAGGATTCGCTCCTGCCTCCATGACACGAACAGAAATATGGGCCATATTTAAAGTACCAACTGTACCATATAGAAAGGCTAATGCTACTAAGAAAATCCAAGAAGCAACAATATTAATTAACACATATTTTAATGCTTCTCGTAGTTGAATTTTTTCGCCACCTAGACTGATCAATGTATAAGAAGCGAGCAACATTACTTCAAAGCATACAAATAAGTTAAAAATATCCCCTGTTAAAAATGAACCATTAACCCCTGCAACCATAAGCAGAGTAAATGGATAAAAATACATCTTTTCATATCCAAGCTCCATTGTAAAAATTGCATATAGCATACAAATAACAGCTACAAGATTGGCCACTAATACTAATAATATTGCAAAAGAATCTGCAACAAACGATATACCAAAAGGTGGTGCCCAACCACTAAAATCAATTCGCATCACACCTTGCTCTTGAATCTCTAGTAATAAAAAGATGCTAATAATAACGATAAAGCTTAAAGTCAGTAAACTAATGATGCGTTGTAAAATAACATGCTCTTTTAAAAATACCAGTAAAATGGCAGTAATTACCGGTACAATTAATGGTAAAACAATCATATTACTCATCCGGCGTACCTCTCATTTCATCAAAATTACCTGATCCATTTGTTTTGTACGCTCGATAGCCTAAAACGAGAACAAAAGCTGTAACAGCAAAGCTAATAACAATGGCTGTTAAAATTAATGCCTGTGGTAATGCATCTGTATAAGGACCCTCTGATTCCCCTAATAACGGTACATCCCCTTTTTTAAGACCCCCCATTGTCAGAATCAGTAAGTGGGCAGCATGAGATAAAACAGCTGTTCCTAAAATTACACGCAATAACTGCTTAGAGAGGATTAAGTACGTCGCAACAGCTACTAATATACCGACTAAAACAAGTATTAAAGATTCCATTGGCTACTCATCCTCACTTATACTTAAAATAATTGTTACAACAACACCTACAACCGTTAATGCGACACCCGCTTCAAAAATAGTTACGGTTGAAAAGCCCATTTTTCCAAATATCGGAACATTTATATACGTATATGTCTGCGTTAAAAATGGCACATCGAAAAACAATGCACCAATTGCCGTTCCAGTCGCAAGAAAAACACCAAGAGCAGCAACCTTTTTAAAATCGAAAGGCATTCCTTTATGAACAGTCTCTATATCATAAGCGAGATATAATAAAACAATGCCAGAAGCTAACACAAGGCCCCCTATAAAGCCACCACCTGGAGCATGATGACCAGCAAAGAACAAGTACACGCCAAGTGTTAAAATAATGAACACGACTGCCTTTGTGACTGTCCTTAATATCACATCATTAATTTTCACGATCCGCTTCCTCCTTTCGTGGCTTAAGCTTCGTTAATGTATAAACCCCTAAGCCAGCAATCAGAAGAACCACAACCTCAAGCATTGTATCAAAGGCACGGAAATCCCCTAAAATTGTATTAACAATATTGGAACCACCTGCTAACTCATAGGCATCATTAAAATAAGTGGACACTGGCTCAAAGCGGTCGTAGTGCACTACTGCTAATCCAACCATCGTTACGGTTGCCCCAACAAAAATAGAAATCACCGCTTTTGACCATTGCACCCTTTTAGGAGGCGCTTCAGGCATTAAATCCGGTAAATATTTAAAACATAGAAGGAATAGAGCGGTTGTTACCGATTCAACAACTAATTGTGTTAAAGCCAAATCTGGAGCACGGAAAATAACAAAGAAAAATGCAATGGAATAGCCTAAAACACCATTTAACAACATCGCTGTAACCCGGCCCTTTGCAAATATCATCCAAACAGCCGCAAATATCATAACAAACACAAGAATTAACTCGTAAGACTCAATGACCGAGTCCATGTCAAAATGAAAGGTCATTGCATCTGACCATATAAAGTAGCCAGCTATAAGCGCAATGAAAAATACATATATATAGACAAAATAATGCGTTAAATTGCCAGTCATATATTTACGAGTGAGCTTCTCAGAGCCATTTTCACTAATTTCGATCAATCGATTGTAGTATGTGTTAAACGTATACTTTTGAGAAAATATACGATACAGTGGCTTCCAACTTTTTAATGTTTTAAA
Source organism: Lysinibacillus sp. (assembly GCF_032093475.1). Classification (NCBI taxonomy): domain Bacteria; kingdom Bacillati; phylum Bacillota; class Bacilli; order Caryophanales; family Bacillaceae; genus Lysinibacillus; species Lysinibacillus sp. Next base: position 3,700 of record NZ_DAMDAY010000094.1, read on the forward strand.
TAAGATAATACCGATAATAATGACACCTAACGTCATCCATAACTCTGCATTAATGCCGTGCCATGCATGAATATGTGGCGTTAATTCACTTGAGGACGGAAATGTAGGATAAATACTTGCCATTGCAGGCTCTAAAATATAGTGGCCGAGCACATTTGGGAAGAAAAAGATACCGACTACTAATAAACATAAAATAATGGGTGAAATTAACATGCCAAATGGGGCTTCGTGTGGTTTTCGATCCATTTTTTCAGGCTGTAGTTTACCCAAAAATGTACGGAAAATTAAAATCATACTATAAACAAAGGTAAAGATACTTGCCACCCATGCTATGAATGGGAAAAATAAACCTACATCAGCAATAGAGAAAGCTTCTACATCCCTTATAGCCAATACAGCTGCAAAAAACATTTCTTTACTTAGGAAACCATTAAACGGCGGTAATCCTGCCATTGAGAAGCTTCCGATTACTGCAATTGTAAAAGTTACAGGCATCAAAGACATTAAACCACCAAGACGACGGATATCTCGTGTCCCTACTTCATGATCGACAATTCCAACCATCATAAATAAAGCACCTTTGAATGTAGAGTGATTGACAAGATGAAATAGTGCCGCAAAGCTTGCTTGTGTATACACAATCGAGCTTTCTGCATAGCCATAATAATGTCCAACAGACCCAAGGCCAAATAGACTCATAATTAAGCCTAGCTGACTTACTGTAGAAAAGGCTAATAAAGCTTTTAAGTCCGTTTGTCTAACAGCATTAAAGGAGCCCCAGAATAACGTTACTAAACCGATAACGCTCACTAGCCAGAACCAGATTGATTCTCCACCAAAGATTGGAGAAAAACGCGCAACTAAATAAATACCTGCTTTAACCATCGTGGCTGAGTGTAAGTAAGCACTAACTGGAGTTGGCGCTTCCATTGCATCAGGTAACCAGATATGGAATGGAAATTGTGCCGATTTCGTAAAAGCCCCTAATAAAATTAAAATTAGTGCGGGAGTAAATAGTGCATGATCACGTATAACTTCTACATTGGCCACAATTTCACGAACACTAAATGTATTGGAAGCTACATAGAGCATTAAGAAGCCTGCAAGCATTGATAGTCCGCCAAAGACTGTAATCATCATTGCTTTTTTTGCTCCTGCACGTGATGCCTTTCTATGATGCCAAAATGCAATTAATAGGAATGATGACACACTTGTTAATTCCCAAAATGTGTATAATATCATTAAGTTATCTGAAAAAACAACGCCAAGCATAGCGCCCATGAATAGTAATAAATAGCAGTAAAAATGATGAAGAGATTCTTTCGTTGATAAATAAAAAATAGAATATAAAATGACTAAACTACCTACTCCTGTAATCAGCAAGCCAAAAATCATACTGAGTCCATCAAGATAAGTTGTGAAATTTATATTAAAAGAGGGAATCCACTCATATGTATGGATAAACGTCTTACCCTCGGCAATTTGAGGAATATAGCGCGCGAGTAAAACAAACAAGATGAATGGAACGGATAAAACAAACCAGCCAAGATGTGTAACACGCCTTAGTCGCCTATAAAGCAATGGGATTAGAGCAGCACAAACAAATGGCAAAAGTATCGCAATGAGAACTGTAACCAAATGAAAACCTCCTACAATCAAAATCATCTAGCAATTTTTATGGTGAATTGGAATAATAAGTGCTAAGACTTTAGAATTTTGTTTAAGCTAAGTAACATATTAGATATATTCTTGAAATTTTTGTAATTGGAAGGTGCGGGGTATTAAAATGCCTAACAAATGGATCCTTTTTAGTTACTTTGTTACATCTAACCCGATGCAAGCTTAAATAACTTGTGGAAAATCAAATAATTTATACGGTCGCAAATCAATTCAACTCAATTATATCAGCACAATGAAGACACTTGACTATATTTTTAACTCCCTGCATAATAGTGTGGCATATGGAAGCAATTTATCTTTGATGCACATGATGCATAAATTAAATAATTATAAATCATTGATTTAAGCTTTATCCTTCAAGGGTTTTCCAATATATTTTCGTTAACTTTTATACATTTTAAAGTATACAATATAAATGAGCATAATGCACTGTAACAGCATCGAATTTAGCTGTTTTAGGATAATTTTTTCAAAATCAGCAGTGAAATTAATAAAATATCAACAGATAAGAGGTGTACATTTTTTATGAAGCATGTAAAAGGGCGTTTGGATGAAAGTATATTAGTTTGCGTTTACTACGGCTTAAATGGCGAACGTTTAATACGTCGTGGTCACAAGATGGCCTCCATGCTAGATTGCCCACTCTATATTCTTTCAGTCGATTCGCAACCCCTTGATGCATTTGACGCAGAGAAATCTAGTTATATTGAGCAGTGGAAGAAGTTATCAGATGAACTAGAGGTTGAAAAATTCATTTTGCAAGATAATGAAAAACGCCCCATACAGAAAGTAATTGCAGAAGTCGCAAAAAATTATGGAATTTCTCAAATTATCGTAGGGCAAAGCGCTCAAAGCAGGTGGGAGGAAATTACTAAAGGTTCTTTCCTCAACGTTCTGTTAAAAGAAGTTCCTTTTGTGGATTTTCATATTGTTGCTGTTCAACGTCCAACAGATGATGATGCAAATGAAACATACGAAAAAGGAGTACGTGCTTACTTAATTAAAGAGCAGGAAGACTTCAAAGTAGCCTTTACATGCCCTAAATATGTATCGATTGAAGGGATATTTTTCAAGGAAATCGGCACAGATTTTGATAATGGCATTTTCAAGTTCACTTACAACGATAAAATGCATGAAGTCCATATTTCAGAAGGCTATGTGATCGATCAAGAGAAGCTTCCTGCCGAATTTTTAGCCCCATTAAGACAATAAAAAACGCGTCCTAGACGCGTTTTTTTATTAAACTACAGGAGATGCGGGTTTATCCTTCGGTAAGAAGAAAGCAACTAACAATAATAAAGGTAATAACGAAACAACTATCATTGTAAAATCAATACCCTTATGATCCATTAATACACCGATAACCATCGCACCTATTGCTCCCATACCAAAGGCAAAGCCTGTCGTTAAGCCAGCCATTGTGCCAATTTTTGTAGGGACGAGTTCCTGTGCATAGACCACTGTCACGGAGAAGCTAATCATAATCAATGTACCGATAATGACTAAAAAGATCATAGCAGCCCATAATGGCACATAAGGTAATGCTAAACAAAATGGCATTGGTACTACAACAGAAAGGATGATGACGTTTTTCCTCCCAATCCTGTCAGACAAAGAGCCGCCGAAAAATGTACCTACTACCCCAAATGCCATGAAGAGGAAAATAAGTATTTGCCCTAGTCGTAGACTGACATCATAATGATCCATCAGATAAAAGACGTAAAAGCTTGTTATATTTGTTGTATAAAATGATCGCGCAAAAATAATAGTAAACAATAAAGTTAAAGCAATCCCTACTTGTTTCTTTGTTAAAGGTGGCAATGATGAAACTAAAACACGTTTTTTCTTCGCCTCACGTTCTTGCTCCAATTGTTTCTTATACCATCCTGCAATCTTACTTAATAATATAATTCCAAAAGTTGCCGCCACTAATACGATTGCTGCACCACGCTGACCAAAAATATCAAAAATATAGGCGCTAATCAATGGTGCAAGAGCTTGCCCTGAGTTTCCTCCAACTTGATAAATAGATTGAGCAAGTCCCCTTTTAGAGCCTGCTGCCATAAATGATACTCTAGATCCCTCTGGGTGAAAAATTGCCGAACCAAAGCCTAAAAATAATACTGCAATAAGAATAATCCAATACTGTGTTGTGAACGCAATAATAGCAATGGCTATAAAAGAACTTATCATTCCTATCGGTAACGCATATGGCATTGGCTTTTTATCGCTGACAAACCCTACAATAGGCTGTAAGGCAGAAGCAAATATATTTAAGACAAATGATATGAGTCCAATTTGTGTGAAGGTCAGTCCTAACTCACTTTTGAATATCGGAAACATCGCTGGTATTACTGCTTGCATCGTATCATTGATTAGGTGAGCAACACCTATTGCAATCATTATTGGATAGATAGGATTTGCCACATTTAATTGATTATTCATGCTGCCACCTCGCTCTTATAAATTTTGGTTATTTTTGATTGTCGCATACTATCAATCATTTTGCACAAGCTATGTTTCGACAGCTGTAAAAGGAGTTGATATATGCATGGAAAGCTTTATTCATGCTCATTTTTGGGAAATGATTCTTCGAACAACGCTTTCATTTTTTGTCTTACTTATTCTGGCTCGTATCCTTGGGAAGAAGCAATTAGGTCAACTAACGTTCTTCCATTATATTACGGGTATCACATTTGGATCGATTGCCTCAGAAATTGCCTCACAAGAAGAAACGCCTTTTTTAGACGGTATGATTTCCCTTATTTGGTGGAGTGCTTTAACTTATTTAATGACCATTATTACAATTAAGTCTAAAAAGGCACGCGTACTGATTGATGACAAGCCTACGATTGTTGTACAAAATGGTCTTATTTTAGAATCAGCTTTAAAGAAAAATCGTTTGCATATGGACGAACTAACAATGATGCTACGAGAGCAAGCCATTTTCTCTGTACAGGACGTCCAGTACGCATTGCTTGAAACAAACGGGAAGCTTAGTGTGCTGCAAAAAACATCTGAACAAGTTGCTACGAAGCAGGATGTTAAAGCAGATGTTTCGCCACCTACCTATTTACCTACTGAGGTTATTTCTGATGGTCAGCTTATTAAGGAGAATATTGTGGAGCTTGAGTTAACAGAAGACTGGGTAATGAAAAAGTTAAAAAAGCAAAACGTGCAGTCAGTTGAGGATGTCTTTTTTGCACAAGTTCAAACAAATGGTTCCTTATATATCAGCTTAAAAGATAAAGCGAGACATTCAAGCCCATAATTGCTTGTTTGTCTCGTTCTTTTATTAATCAATTTTAACAATATCTAATGGTGTAATAATTCCAATTAATTTTTGATGTGGTTTGCCATGCTCCGTTATTAATAATGCCTCAAAACGCCTACCTCTTTCTACTCCCTGTTTAAATATTTCCTCTGCCTCATAAATCGTAATGTATCTACTGACGAATTTATAATTCACCCTATTTTTCTCATGCATTAAAATATCATACAACGTCGGAATACCTTTCGGTAAATGATCTCCACCCATCTTTGAAGCAAGCCAATTGGTGATTCCTACGGTTGTGATAAGTCCTTTAAATTGTCGATTATAATAGACAGGGAACTGTGTATATTTTCGTTGGCGAATTACTTTTAAGACATGTGCTAATGAATCATTTCTCTTGAAAAACAAAGACTCTCTTTCGAAACATTTGCCCTACAAGCATAGGCTTAGCAAGAGTAGCATCTATGTATTCAATTCTTTCTACAACATCAGTATGTGGTTCTGCAATAACATAGTTTAAAGCCGTACGATGATGTACAATGGCATTTCGCAAATCAGCGTATGAGCGTAAATCATCTTCATATTTTTTCACTAATACCTCTTTTTTCTTCGCTTGATCAATAAGCCGATAAAATGGCATAAAATCCTTTATGCCTACGATATCTCTTAATCTATGGTCTATCCGATTAAACGCTGTCAGAAAACGATCGGAATTTTCAGTTCCCACTTTGTATAAACCTTCTTTCTACATGATCTTTTTATTTTCCGAGTTATTTGACAAATTTCGAGTTACATCCCCATTATATTCCTAAGTTATGGAAATTCCAAGAAAGTAATTTTGTTAGCATTTGTATGTATTTTCCCTCTTGAAAGTTACGTTACGTCATTTTGTATAATGGCAATAACAGGAGAGGGGATGGTTATTTTGCTTACGATTCACACTGTATCAAAACAAACTGGTATATCTGTTCGAACATTACGTTATTATGAGGAGATCGGATTATTACTTCCAACAACAAGGACTGATGGAGGACATAGGATTTATGGTGAGAATGAACTGAAAACACTACAGCAAATCGTATTTTTAAAAGCATTAGGATTTAAATTAAAAGAAATTCAAACACTTCTTCATAATACGTGGGATTGGGAAGCTAGCTTAGATCAGCAATTAGCTTTTCTAATAGAAGAGCAAAGAAAACTTCAACAGATGGAGAACGCTATACACGGATTAAAGAATGCTTCAGCTATTGAGGGAGGGTTAACTGAGTCTCTTATTCAAAAATTTATTCAGCTTTCCAATCGAGATCAAGGGAACAAGCAAGCATTGTGTAAGCAAATTTTTGCAGCAGCCGAAATAGAACTTCTTCAAAAACTTCCTAATGTCAATCGTAATGATCCCAATACTTTAGAATGGATTGGTTTGTTAGGTCAGTTAGAACAACTTAGTAATGAGAGCCCTGAAGCAGTTTCAGTACAGAACATTATTAAACGAATGATGGAAAAGTCACAAATAGAATTCGAAGGAAATGAAGAATTTTTAGAAAAAATGTGGGCAATACGTAAGTCTCCTCAAAAATCTGAACAGATCGGATTATATCCCTTAGAGGAGGATTTTCTGCATTTTATCGAACAGGCTTTCCATGTTTATGAAACAAAAAAGGCATTCGGTGATCCTAAGTATGAGCAATGAAATACTGTTGTTGGTTGGCGCTTTAGCTTTATTAGATATGTTTAGTCCCTCTATTATTGGTGTTACCGTCTATTTATTACTTGTGGCTAAAAAGCACCAATTGCGACTTGTCCTTACCTATTTGATAACTGTTGCACTATTTTACTTTAGCACTGGCATTTTTCTAATGCTGGGTCTAGATGTCATATTTGATCCAATCGCTAATTTGCTAAGCAGCTACTCTGCTCGTTTAACCATGACCTTTGTGGGCGGAATTTTATTCATAGGTAGTTGGCTAGTACCAAAGAAAAAGACAACGGGAGCACCTAGACCAAAAACTTTACATGTTAGTGCTATGATAGCCCTAGGTTTCACTACCTCTATTTTAGAAGTTGCAACAGCTCTCCCTTACTTTGCAGCAATTGGCATTTTAACGAGCCATCATTTATCGTTCTATGAATGGTTACCAATATTGGCAGGTTACAATTTGATGATGATTACACCTGGAATCATCCTGCTTTGTTTCCATCTTTTATTCCGTCGATATATGCATCAGCCCTTAAGAAAAATTCAATCACTTTTTGAACAAAGTACAAGTTCTGCCCTTTCATGGATTATGTTTTTTGTTGGCCTAATTTTGTTAATCAATGGTGGCATGATCTAAAATAAAAAAACGGTAAATATCCGTCAAAAAGGGATTTTTACCGTTTTTATTTCTTTATATTTTTGTCATAGGCGCATTTTTCTTCATCATGACGATCCCAATACTAATACAGAGCATTGTCAGTGCTACAGTAATTATCAGGCTCCACCAGTAATCTGACATCGCCATTGTGCCTCGAGCTAGCAAAGTTCCATAGCTCGCTAATTTCCAAGGAGATATTGTCCAAAAAAGACCCACTATCATATCTACTATTTGTCCTACAAAGATAACCGTAAAGGCACATGTCGTAGCTATAATAGTTTTAAAACTGGCACTCATCATTAAGGTTACAGCGATGACGAATAGTAGCCACACATAATACGTAAAAAAGATTGCAAACAGTGACCCAACTTCTAAAGTTCCGTATAGGATACTAGTGTAGTAGATATTCGCCGCAAAGCCAGCTAAAATACTTACAAAGCCAACTGAGCTCATAACGATAAATTTACTCATAAAATAGGCGCCAAAAGAAATCGGGCGGACATATAATAAGGTAGCCATCCCACTAGCACGTTCTTTACTAATGATACCCACAAAAGTAGCCATCATCACTAATAATCCTATTGTTTGAAACTGTCCTATAGAAGCTTGTATTAAGTCAACTGGCATTAATTCTGGCACTAACATTTCAAAGCCTTCGGGTACGTTCCCAACAGCATTTAAAATATCCATCATATAATAATTTGTCAGCGGGTCACTCATTCCTAGCAGAGCAAACACAAGAGGTATCCATAGAAATTTCCAGCTCCGCCAAGCCTCTCTAAATTCCTTTTTTAGAAGTACACTGAATCCCCTCATGCTTTTTTCGCCACCTTCATGAAAATTTCCTCCAAAGATGCTGTTTGTCTCTCCACTTTTCGTATCGTATATGGGCATATACTTAAACGGTGCAATAACTCCTTCATCGTTGGCTCTTCATTCAAAATATTTATATACACATAGCATCCCTTTACACTTTCTGTTGGGCCTACAAATAGCCTTGCCTCTTCTTCATTATTAAATTCAACTACATAACTTTGCTCATCAAAACGTTGGCGTACCTCACGTAATGTTCCTTGCTCTACTAGCTTGCCATCCTGCAAGAATAATAACTGATCTGTCATTTCCTCGGCATCATTTAAAATATGTGTTGAATATAAAATAGTTGTCTCTTGTTGCAATCCTTTTAATAAATCAAGGACTTCCCTACGACCAACAGGATCTAATGCTGAAACAGGCTCATCTAATAGCAGTAATTTAGGCTTATGCACAATTGCCTGGGAAATACCTAGACGTTGCTTCATTCCACCAGAAAAAGTAGCAATCTTTTTATGTTGTGCGTTTCCTAGCCCTACAAACTCCAATGTTTTTTGTGCTTCTAATTTAGCCTTTTTTGCTGTGATACCATTCAGCCTCGCAGCCATCTCGGTAAACTCTAATGCACTAAGCCAAGGATGAAACTGAGGATATTGTGGCAAAAACCCTATATTCGAACGTACATCCCCATTCAGCATTCTTACACTCCCAGCAGTAGGTTTTAAAAGACCAGTTAACATGGATAATGTCGTTGTTTTACCAGCACCATTTGGACCAATTAAAGCTGTAGAAGTCTTTTCTTCTAAAGTAAAATGAATATCATCCACAACTTTATGCTCTGCAAATTGCTTTGTTAAACCCGTTACTTGAAGTAATGTTGTCATGACTGCTTTCTCCCTACAATAAAGTACGCAATGGACCCTAATAAATTAGCAAATATAATAATAAATACCCATAAAATTTTAGGACCGTTGGTTGCATGTATTTTACGTAAGTCTATAAGTGCTACAATCATTAAAATAATTTGGACAATGATAAGTGGCGCAATAACAGCCCATGGCACCTTCGCTAATTCCTCCATCATACAGATCACCCCATTAGTTGTTATATATTTACTATAACAATTTTGTTCTAATATGTATAGAACAATTTTATGACAAGGAATAAAAAAGAAGATGCACCATCATCGGTACATCTTCATCTCTAGCTTTGTTTATATAGTTGTTGCAAAGCATCTTCCATTTTTGGTCGAATGGTTACTTGTGGACGAGCTTTTTTTACTGCTGTTTCCGCTTCCTCTAATGAATTAGCCATTCCTAGCTCCATTAACAAGGCTGTTGCGGCAACACCTGCACGACCACCACCACTGCCACAATGGACATATACTTTCTTACCTGCCTCATAGGCTGTAGCAATTTCTTTCGCTACTTGTTGAATGGAAGGTGCTACCTCAATATCTTCATCTGCAATAGGCATATGCTTGTATGCATAAGATACAGCTTCTTGCTCTTGTGATGAAAGCCCCTTAACACGAACATCTATCACTACATCTACTGATTCTTGTGCAAATGCAGCCTCCGCATCCTTTGCACCACCAAAGAATATTTGATCTTTTACTAAAACATCATAGTTTTTTTCCATACTTTACCCACTCCATATGTTTATTTCAGTAAATGCTTAATATCCTCATAATACGGTAGAGCGGTTAATGCCCCTGCTTTCGTAGCAGCAAATGCCCCTAATTTATTTCCAAAGCTTGTACAACGAACTAGTTCTTCTTTCGTCGTAGGTAACCCATTGTAATGGACATCGCGTAATACACCTGCCATAAATGCATCTCCTGCACCTGTAGTATCCACTGGCACTACTTTCTCAGTAGGTACATGGATAACCTCACCATTCAGCACGGCGTAAGTTCCGTTTTCTCCTACTGTGATTAGAATAATAGGGACAAGATAGCTATTTAGTTGTTCAATACCTTCTTCTAAGCTCGTTGTCTCTGTCAGGAAGAATAATTCATCATCTGTCACCTTTAAAATATCTACATCTTCAAAAAATGACGTTATTGTTTCTCGGCAAATTTCCTCACTACTCCAGCGTAAGGGGCGAATATTCGCATCCATCGCAATAATTGCACCCTTGTCCTTTGCCATTTCTACAGCAGCTCGAGTTGTAGCAAGTGCTGTTGGATGGAACATAGTACCTGAACATACTGTTAAAGCTGAGGCGTGTTTAAAGGCTGCTTCATTTAATTGTGATGGTTCGACTTGTAAGTCCGGTGTTTCATCGACATAATCTTTAAAAATTCGCTCGCACGCTTCTGTTAGATGAACATATACACCACTTACTCGCTTAGCCGGATTAAATATAGCATAATCTAGCTTTACCCCCTCTTGTGCAAGTCCATCACGCACAAATTGAGAACCCTCGTCATCTCCGGTAATTGTAATTAAGGCTGATGGCGCTCCAATACGGCTAATACCAGCTGCAACATTAACC
>NZ_DAMDAY010000094.1:14329-18102 GCF_032093475.1 Lysinibacillus sp.
GATGTGTTTGTTACATCATCAGCAATATAGTCAATAAAAGCATCTCCATAGACTAAAATAAAATCCTTCTCTTGCTTTGTCATGATTGTCCTCCTGAAAGTCTAGTCATTATAGATTAACACGAAAATTGTCATTCTATAAAGGTTTAACTTTGAAGAGCATGTCTGAAAATTTGAGTCATTCTCTATCTTTGTTATACTTGCCTATAGAAAGGTAGGGATTTTCAAGATGAGTATTACAATTCGACAAGCGCAACCAGATGATGCCCATGCTGTTGTGCCTCTAATAATCGATGCAATTGGTGATATTGCAAATCGCTTAACTGGCGAGCAATCGTCCGAAGCCGTTAGTCAAGAGCTGACAATTCTTTTTCAACGTGACGACAATCGACATTCTTATTTAAATACCTTTGTCGCAACTGAAGGTGAGCAAATTTTAGGGATTCTCGTTTATTATTTTGGCGCACAAGCCGTTGATATGGATGCTAACCTTGTTAAATGGCTAGAAGAAAAAAATGCACCGTCTATTATTATTGATCAAGAAGCCCATGAAGATGAGGCCTATATCGATACTGTATGTGTATCACCACAAGCACGAGGCAAAGGAATCGGAACCTTGCTATTACAGTTCGCGGAAGAGCTTACAAAGCAGCGTGGTTATAAAAAGTTATCACTAAATGTTGAAACTCAAAAAGAAGATGCACGCCGTCTTTATGAGCGTTTAGGTTTTGTTATTACCGAGCCATGGTCCATAATTGACGAACCATTTCATCATATGGTGAAACTGTTTTAGGAAGTGAACAACGAAAATATGAAAACAAATTTTCTTTACCCTCTTTTGATCGTTATTGCATCTAGTAGCTATGGTATTTTGTCGACTATTGTCAAAGTAGCCATGCAACATGGCTTTACATCAGCAGAGGCTGTATCAAGTCAATATATTATTGGCTTTATACTCGTAGTAGCTATTTTTATTTTTACAGACAGGAAATTACCAAAGCCCTCCAGAAAAGGCTTAGCTATATTAATTTGTGCTGGTATTTTTACTGGGACGACAGGTATCGTATACGGGGAATCGCTAAAGTATCTTCCCGCTTCTCTTGCAGTAGTCATGCTATTCCAATTTACATGGATTGGTCTGCTGATTGATTGTGCACTACATAAACGTTTACCAAGTCGCCCTGAAGTGATTTCGATCATTATTTTATTTGTAGGAACTATTTTAGCGGCAGGTGTATTAAATGTAGATTTAAGCGGCATCCCTATCCAAGGATGGCTATTCGGCTTTGCGGCAGCCGTCACCTTTGCCTGCTTCATACAATTCAATTCTCGACCTGTCGAAGGCGTTACAACAACATCAAGGGTATTAATCGTTTCCTTTATAGCCCTTATGATGATAAGTATTTTCCTTAGCCCTGAGGTTATTTGGAACGGCAAGTTATTTATGCAAGGCTTATGGAAATTTGGACTAGCCCTTGGTCTTTTCGGTATCATATTACCGATATACTTATTTTCAATAGCCATCCCCAAAATTGGTGGTGCACTTGCTTCAATTTTAAGTGCCATTGAATTACCCGTTGCAGTTACTGTTTCTGTTATTGTGCTACATGAACCTTTAACAGCTATACAAATCATCGGGATTCTTCTCGTTATTGCAGGTATGATGCTACCAACGATTGTTGCACAACGTCGACAAAAAGATAGCTTCTTAGAGGTACATTCTTAAATAGTCAAAAAAACTCCTTGAAAATGGAATACTCCTTTTCAAGGAGTTTTTTTAACTTTACAAAATGCCTTTGCTAATGGATTGGTGCTTCGCTATGATGAAGGTAAGTTTAATTTTTTAATAATTCTAACATTAATGATATCCCTTCGTATTATACTGCAATATGCAAGTAACTTACTTTAAGAAGGGGGAAGTTGATGAAAAAACACCATATTCTTAGTCTTTTCCTTATCTTTCTGCTATTGGTTTTAACTGCCTGTAACGGCAAGGAACAGCAAAATTCCACAAGTAATTCAGCAAATAACGACAAAAACGCTGATGGCGACAAGACAGAAGTAACAGCTACGACGCCATCAGGAAAACTTGTGATTTACACAGGTCGCGATGAGGAAATGGTGCAAAATGTGATCGATCAGTTTAATGAAAAATATCCAGACATTGAAGTGGAGTTTTTAACAATGGGGGCACAGCAAATTTTGGAGCGCCTCCGTGGTGAAAAGGCCAATCCACAGGCAGACTTTTGGTGGGGTGGTACTCAATCAGCACTCATGGTTGGGGCAAATGAAGACCTACTGCATGCTTGGCAGCCTAGCTTTATCAATGCCATTGATGCTGCCCATAAAGATGCCGATGGACGTTGGTTTGGCGAGATGTTGCTACCAGAAGTCATCATGATTAACAGTGATCTACTGACAAAAGAAACAGGACCGCAGGACTGGGATGACCTATTAGATCCTAAATGGAAGGATCAGATTTTAATCCGCGGCGTGCTTGCATCAGGGACAATGCGTACGATCTATTCCTCTATGATTGTACGACAAGATGCCAATTCACCAGATAAAGGCTATGAATGGTTATTGCAATTAGACGCAAATACAAAAGAGTATACACAGGATCCTAATGCTTTGTATTTAAAGCTAACACGTCAAGAAGGCAGTGTCTCCTTATGGAATCTTCAAGATATTTTATTAAAGAAATATACGACAGATTATCCTTTTGATTATATTTATCCAAAAAGTGGAGCACCTATTTTAGTAGATGGTGTAGCCGTTGTAAATAATGCGAAAAACTTAGAGAATGCAAAACTATTTGTAGAATTCCTATTTGAAAAGGAAATGGTGACACAGTTAGCGAATGATTATTATCAAATTCCTACACGTTCTGACATTGATAAAGCCACTATGCCTGAATGGTATCAGGAGTTAGATTTAAAAACATTCGATATAGATTGGCAGCTAATGTCTGACAAAGAAGCCGAATGGATGGAGTATTGGGATAACAATATTAAAGGGCGCGGCAAATAGTATAACTGGTAAAAATTCGGCTTATGCAGCGAATTTTTACCTTTCTGTATCATCTGGATTCTTTGTTAGAGAGGAGTTTATCATTGAGAAGTGTCAACATCGAAAATGTCTCGAAGCAATTTGGCCAAATGTATGGTGTGAAAGATTTAAACCTGGAAATCAAAGCAGGTGAGTTCTTTACTTTTCTCGGACCTAGTGGCTGCGGCAAGACCACTACTTTAAGAATGATAGCAGGCTTTTATTACCCTTCTAAAGGTAAAATTTTTTTTGATGAGCGAGATGTCTCTCGACTTCAACCAAATAAACGGAATATCGGTATGGTATTTCAAAATTACGCTCTATTCCCTCATATGACGGTTGATGAAAATATTGCCTTTGGTTTACAAGTTCGTAAATTTTCGAAGGCCGAGATTCAATACAAAGTTGATCGAATTAGAGGACAAGTACATTTAGCCGCTTATGGCAACAGAAAAATCAACGAACTATCTGGTGGGCAACAGCAACGAGTTGCTTTAGCTAGAGCACTAGTAATTGAGCCAGACATTTTATTACTCGATGAACCTCTATCCAATCTTGATGCCAAATTGCGTGAGGAAACACGTATTGAAATCAAACGAATTCAATCAGAGCTTGGTGTGACAACGATTTACGTTACGCATGATCAAATGGAGGCAATGGCTATGTCTGATCGAATCATGGTCATGGAGAATGGCCATATCAAGCAGATTGGAACTCCTCAAGAAA
>NZ_DAMDAY010000095.1:0-17718 GCF_032093475.1 Lysinibacillus sp.
AGTTATTACATATATTTCATCTTCTGGCTTATGATTGTGTAGGAGGTGATTAATTTGAAGTCAAGTAAATTTGAATTTCCAACAAAAAAGGATATGACCTATTGGATTCTTATTATAGTTGTCTTATTGGTTTGTGTAAGTGTGTGGAAAACTGAAGATTCGGCGAGTTTAGCTGGCGATTTATCCTTAGGAGGAACTTTGTTATCTATCTTCTTAGCAATTATTGCTATCATTTTTTCATTTATACAATCTTCAGATGCCAATAGCCATAATAAAGAAATGATTGGAAAAATGGATTCTTTAACAAATAGCTTAAAGTATCTTAATGATTTAAATAATGAAAAAAACCAGGAAATAGAACAAAAAAATTCTGATTTGAATGAACTTAAATCTATGATTACAGAAATTGCTGATGAAGTTAAAAAAGGTGGTCAACAAGCACAAAATGATCAACTAGATAATAATAAGTGGGCTATGCTTGTTAGGAAAATCGAGGAGACGCAAAAGAATGTATCAAGTAGTAACTTAGGTGTTCAAATCACGGTTTCTGGTCCACGAGCGTTATATAACTTTTTGTTAAAACATTTTCAAAAAGATGAATACGTCCCGCTAAAAACATTAAGAACTATGTTAAAAGAAACCTATAACCTAAATAATAATTCTGATGAACTACTAGAGGATTTGGAAACTTTACAAAACGAAAATAAGATAACTATATCTAATAAATCAAAAGATGAAGCTTTTATTCAAATTAAATAGGTATCTGAAAGTCGCCAAATTTGGCGACTTCTTTATTTTACAAAGCAACTAGCATAATGGGGTGATGCCATTGATTGAACCAAAGTTAACAGTGAAGGCTTTTGCTGACTTTTAAGAGCAAAAACTTGTTACATATATTTCATCTTCTCGATTATGATTTGGTAGGGGTGAAGGAATGGTAAATATTTTAGATTACATTAAAGATATGTCTGGAGATAACTATGAAATATATAGTGTGGAATTTGATAAATTATATCCGCAAATTGTATTTCAAAACTTGAGAAACAGATTTACAGGTATGGAGCTATTTAATGGTGAATCAGAGGTTCATCATTGGATGACTCAGTTTAATAATAAAATTTTCGACATATCAGTTAATTATGTACAAACTATGCTTTATTTTTCGAAAGATGCCAAAGGTAATTTAGGAAATCAATATTGGTATTCTTATTATGCTGAGTCACTTACACAAAGAATATTTGGAGCATATGATTTACTAATGCATGTAATTAATGTTAAATATCTGTTTAATATAACACCGGGTCCTGGATTTAATAGCAAGGTAAGGAAGAAACTAAAGAGCAAGAATCCAGAGCTTTACGCTGAACTTAAGAAAATAATGCGTGATGAGGAATACTTCCAACTCGGAGAGTTAAGAAACAACTTTACTCATAATAATAGCCCAACTAACCTAACGTCGGGTGTTGAAAGGAAAGATGGAATAATCACAGTTTCTCAAGGTGTGAGAACAAGTAATGATGATATTTTGAAAAGCATAAAAGAGGGTTTAAGTCATTTAGAAAGAACAAAATTAGCTATTGAGAAAGCACTTTTCGCAACTAATTAATAGTTGCGTTTTTTATTTTACAAGGCAACTAGCATAATGGAGTGATTTACAAAACAAACAAATGACATGGAGGTGGTGGTGTATGAGATATGGCTAGACCGAGAAACCCGAAACGTGATGAAGCGTTTCAAATATGGCTCGATAGCAAAGGGCAAATGTTATTGAAGGATATTGCCGAGCAATTAAAATTATCCGATTCACAAATCCGAAAGTGGAAGAACCAAGATAAATGGGATGACCATTTGAAAGGTAACGTTACTAAATCCAATGGTAACGTTACTAAACGAAGTCGAGGGGCTCCTGCTGGTAATTCAAATGCTAAGGGGCATGGTGCACCAAAGCAAAATCAGAATGCAACAACGCATGGTTTCTTTGCAAAGTTTCTACCCGAAGAAACACTTGAAATCATGGAGGCAATGAATGAACGTTCTCCAGCAGATTTAATATGGGATCAAATTGCCAGATGAAAACTCATTACCTCCAATTGGAGAACCAGGGGATGCATACTTAATTAATGGTGACTTATACGTGTGGTCAGATACCACGAATGACTGGACGAACGTTGGTACCATTAAAGGTCCAAAAGGAGATACAGGTCCTCAAGGACCACAAGGTGAACAAGGCCCTCCTGGACAGGATGCCGATCTCACAGAAGTTAATCAAGAAATAGCAAATATCAAGCAAACGGTCACTGATAATAAAACGGAAGTTACTGAACATTTGGGACAAAATGTACTATCTGAAGAAGGTAGTCATGGCATCCGTTATTTTAATGGTGAACTAGCTGTTAAAGACGTTCAAGATCAATGGACAATCGTTGAAACAGGAGCAGGAGATGAACACACTAAGGATTTAAAGATACACACGCCATATGTAGTCACTACAGGCACACCATCACTTTATGAAGTGAGTTTAGACCCTTCAGTTACAGCGCTTGTTGAAGGGATGTCTTTAGCTATCAAGATGCATGAATCGAATGCTGGATTTTCAAAGCTTAAAGTTAATGGGCTAGACGAAAAATATATAATACTGAATAGTGGAGGTCTTGCACCGAAAGACTCTTTGAAGAAAGATATGGTATATACGCTTAGATATAACGGTTCGTACTTTATTGTTCAAGGCAATGAAATTAAACCTCTAAAGAAAGTACCTATAACACCATGGTCGGGTTGGAATAATTTTAGCACTTACGGATTATATGTAGCGAAAAATGAAAGAGATCAACTAGTATACGTTAGAGGAGCGTTACAAAAAACATCTCAATCTACACAGATATTGGCTCAGTTACCAGAGGGCTATAGACCAGAACTTGGTGAAAGGGTTGCGGTTTCAATTGTAGCACCTGTGTCGGGTACTTATAAAAATATTAGTGGATTCCTTGAAGACCAAGGTATGTTAATGGCATATGTTCTTTCGGAAATAACTAGTATTACAAACAATTCGTATATTTATTTTAACTTTTCATTTATTCATGGAAACTGATAAAGGAGGGTGGTTACCTTGCAAGATACAGAAAACACTTTGAAATTCGTATATGTTATTGATGCTCATGGGTTTATCATCACCTCTAGAGTTGTCGATACAACTGTAAGAGACTTTGAAAATAATGAGATTCCTCATACAATGTTACCTCCTGTTCACAAACATAAATGGAACGGTAGTGAATGGGTGGAAGGCGAATCGGAAGAAGAAAAAGTAGAACGTGAATCGCAGCAATTACTTGAATCATTAAAACCATCTCCAGTAGAACTAGCGGATGCAGAACTTGAAATTAAAATGTTAACAATACTTACAGACTTGGGGGTTGTACAATGACGGAAGAAAAACATCTTGAAGGATTAACAGAATTGAAAAAACGTTTGGTCAAAGCTTATGCTACAAGCGTCATGGGCGAAGTACGTACAGTAGAAGATGTTAAGCCAACAGAGCTGCAACATTACGTTGAACTAGAAATTGCAGAGCGTGAAATTGCAGTGTTAGCAAATTCATAATGGAATTCCTTGTAATAGTAATTAAAGAAAGGGGAATTTGTTAAATTTTTTAAAATAAGATATCCTCTTATAGGGGGAGAATCTAATATGAGTACATTTGATGAATTATTACCGTACGTGACAGTTCGAATTGAGACTATTATCAACAATAAACCAATTTCAACAGGAACTGGTTTCTTTTATTTTTTCTGTGACAATCTTGATGTAGAGGGCGGAGGGACTCACGCTGCGATAGTGACAAATAAACATGTGATAGAGGGTGGTGAAGAGCTAAGATTTTTGTTTAACACTACTGACTCGGAAGAGCGGGATGAAAATGGCGATCGTATATTATCAATACATCCAGTAAGACTACCAATTAATGATGATACGATTATATTACATCCAGAAGAAGATATAGATTTATGTGTGATTCCTGTTACACAGATTTTTCTTCAACTTGCTGAAATTAATAAAAAAGTTCACTTTTATCCAGTGAATAAAAGAATAATAAAAACTGAGCGTGAATTAAAACAACTTAACACTATACAAGAAGTAACAATGATAGGCTATCCTAATGGATTATGGGATTCACACAATAATTTACCATTATCACGAAGAGGAATTAATGCAACTCCTATATATAAAAATTACAATGGAAAACCAGAATTTTTAATTGATATAGCTTGTTTTAGTGGTTCCAGTGGATCGCCAATTTTTATTCATGATTTAAATAGCTATACCGAGAATGGTAAGGTACAATTCGGCTCGAGATTAATATTTATTGGAGTTTTATATGCTGGTCCTATATATGATAGTTTAGGGGAAGTTATTATTCCTACAAGTCTAAACAAAGTCTATACTAAAACAAAGGGAATGTTAAATTTAGGATTAGTAATAAAAGCCAGTAAATTGGACATCTTTAATGATTTAATAGAAGCTAAATTTAGTAATGAAAATTAAATAATCGTTCCATATTGTTCAGTAAGCGCTACTCAATTGAGTGGCGTATTTTTATTGAAAATTTTACTATAGCTAACCATAGAATATTTAAATCCAGTTCGGAAACAATATCGCTAAAAAAGGATGAGAAAATGAAGCGAATTGTTTTTATTGGCGTACTTTTATTATTTACAGTAGGTGCTTTTGTAAAAGTTTCTGCTCTTTCTTCGCCATCAATTCATATACTAAAAGTTGATGACCACCAAGAGTTATCGATTATACAAGCAATTGAATTAGCCTTTCCTTCAGCATTGAAATGGAATAAAGATGCTCAATTATTACAAGCAATAAATATAGATTTGGATAAACCAGGGAAGGCAATCGGAAGTGATGGTAAAAGAAAACATTGGAATATTTCATTTGGAGTACCAGATACGAATAAGTATTTCTTAGTTACCATTCACGATGGAAAAATTGATATGGTCAATGATTTAACAGGAGAAGGTACATCTCCCTTCCCTAAAAAGGAGTTTGTACTAATGAAGGATGTCAAATATGATTCACCGGAGTTGCTAAAAAGAGCATTAAAAATAGGTGGCATCTACCCTGGTAAAGAATGGGCGAAAGGTTATAACTTTATTCTTAGAAAAGACACTGAGAGAAATATTAACTTGTTACAAGTGATAGGTTGGAATAGAGATCAAACAGAAATGAAATCAGCTCCCTTTGATGCTTCAACAGGAAAGTATATACCTTAGATTAACCAGCGCTACTCACACCGAGTAGCGTATTTTTATTGTGAAAGAAGGTGAAGCGATGCTATCAATCACTAACTATGAAGGTACTTTAACAGAGGCTTTGGTATGCAGAGGAAAGCCGGTTGTAAGGAAAAACATCGATGGAGTATTTGAACTGACATTGGATGCAAGTGAACGTGATAACCCACATTCATTTCATTTGCTTGCAGAGGAAAGTATTATCGAGGCTGGCGGTTTCCAGTTTCGGATAAAGCAACTACACCGAAAATCGAGAGGGAATGTAAAGTCAATCCTTGCACAGCATATCTTCTTCGATAATATCTGGCGCAGACAAGAGGGCACCAACGGAGGACATAAAACCTTAAATGAATTCGCTACTTTTGCATTGCGGAATACAAACTGGACCTTCACAAGTGATTTTGACGAAGATGGCTATATCGAGGCTTTCGGGAATGACAATATCGTTAAATTAGTGAATCAAATCTGTGAAGCATTTGAATGTGAATATGAGATCACTTCAAACAGCAACATCCATTTCAGCAAAATGCTTGGCCCAGATAACGACTTCGTCTACCAATATGGCGACAACATTATTGAATTATCTAAATCGGTTAATACAGACAATTTAAGGACACGTATCAGTGCCAAGGGTAAAGATAATTTAGTTGTCCGATACACATCACCACAGGCTGCTAAGTGGGGTATTCGTGATGCTGATGATATGAGCGATGAACGGTTTTCTGATTCAGATAATTTAATGGACAAAGCCCGAAAGTCGCTAAAAGATCAGCCAGAAATATCAATTTAATTGGATTCAATCGAGTTGTTAGATAAACAGCTTGGGGAGCGTATCTGGCTAATTTACGAGCCATGGGATTATGAAATGCAGACTCGTATTTTAGAGGTCACTCAAGTTATCGATGAAGAAACAGATGAATTTAAAACAGTAGCTGTTGTGATAGGTAATGCCCTACCTCAAACTTTATCTGACGAATTGACCGAAACACAGGAAATCTTAAACGAATCAATTAAAGAGTACCGTTCGGCCATAACTCAAACTGACTCGAACATTCGATTAGAAGTGGAACGTATCGATAAAAGCATTGCAGCAATTGATATTAAAGCTGACAACATTAATTTGAGTGTGAACAATCGTATTACTAGTGAGGTGGCCAAACTCAATATCAGAGCTGACAGTATAACGGCAGAGGTTTCCAGGGTAGAACGTAAAGCTGACAGTACTCAAACGCAGGTATCATCTTTATCTATTGAGGTTGGACAAATAACAACTCGAGTATCAAATGTCGATTCCAGACTTGGAACAGCTGAAAGTAGCATTACGCAACAGGCATACCAGATTACTCAAAAGGTAAGTAATACTGATTACAACGGTAATACAATAGCCTCATTGATAAATCAAACGTCAACAACGATTACGATTCAGGCTTCTAAAATTAATTTGGTTGGTGCTGTAAGGGTTCTTTCCGATATTAGTGGTAACTTAGGGACGATCTATGCTGGAAGGATAGAAGGTGCAACAATTGATATTAGTACTGATGCTACAGTAGGGAACAATTTGTATTTAGGTAAAAGTGGTGGTTTTAAGTCACTAGTATTTAATAACTCAAACCGTATCAACAGTTCTGGTTATGGCTTAGAATTAAATGCTCAAGAAATTAATTTGAGTTCTGCAGATATAACAATCGGAACAGGTGGTGGGATAACAGATTTTAATGGGACTGTAGATTTTTCATATGCAACTGTTCGAGGAGTAGCAAGAGCTAATTCGTCGGGTATAGGAATCTCTTATTCAAACGGAAGATTATATGTGCAAGTTGACGGTTCAACAAAAGATTCTGTAGCACTAACATAAAAGGAGAATGATATTATGGATTATCAAGTACAACTAAACAATGGACAAGCTATTAATTTAACAAATGCGGAGTTTGATGCAACTGCTTTTACAGCCACATTAAATGATCAGAAGATTAACTTCGTGAATATCGGTGGAGCAATCATTAACAAACACACTATAAATAGTGTGCTGCCAGTAGCAGCTACACAAACAGAAACGCAAGCGAAGGCTTAGCGTTATTTTTTGTCTAAATTAAGAGGGAATCCTTTCCTTTTGTCGAAATCTAATGTAGATGAAAGGTGATGTTTAATGATAAGTGATGAAACTCTTAGAATATTGATTCCTATTATTACTTTTATAGGAGGTATAATATTTACTTTATTAAATACTAGAAATCAAAGAAAGTTATCAAATAGATGTTACCCAAGCATCACTGAAGCTTATTTCCCTTTTGATTTAAGTAAAATAAATATAGATTCAGGAACTAAAATGTATTACTGTGGAGACTATGCTGATTTATTTAATTCTGATGATGTAGATAAAACATCAAAAATTATATATGTGAAATTAGCAAATTTGGGGCCAGGTCATATGTTAAATTGTAATATCGATGTAAAAATATCGACAACAGACTTTAGTGAAGAATGGGACATGAATTTATGTGTTAATCTTATACGAAAAGATGAATTGATATTAATACCTACTGTAAAAGAAAGCATGCTGGATAAAGAAATTATTTTAAAAAGTATTGTGATTGAGTATTTAACTGCATTTGGTGAGAAAATGAAATACACATATTGGGTAAATAATATTGAGAAAGACAAAACCATAATCAAAGATACTTTACAAATTATTAAATATAAATGGTTCAAGAAAAAGGTATACAGTTTCAAAGGAAAAAGTAGCCTTTTTGTATTTATTAATTTAAAAAAGGATAACTAAAAATATTTGAGACTTTTATTAGGCTATGAGACTAATCGAGATGGGCAAAGGTACACTGTACTGATTCTCGATGCTTCTCATGGCTTTTTATTTTAAATAGGGCAAAGGATTGGTGATTGAATGGATATAGTATCCGCAGTAACAACAGCAAGTCATATAGCAAACTCGCAGGTTGTGTGGTCGATTTTGTGTATTTGCTTAGTAGTGTATGTTTTTTGGAATTCAGCAAAACGAGAACAAAAACTAACGGAAAATTTAGAAGCTTTAACAGCAGCACAAGGTAAGCAAGCAACTGCAATGCAGGGAATTAGTCGTAGTTTAACATCTTTAGAAGGCAGTATGGACCGCATGGAAAAACATACTTATAAAAACAAAGAGAAGGATGATGAATAATGGATTTAACAAACATTTTTATGATTGCGATGATGATGGTAGCAATTGTCTTAGCAGTTTCAGAAATACTAAAAAAGACATTTAATCTTAATACACAATACATGCCAATCACATCGGTAGTGATTGGTATTTTTATTGGTTTGGTTTTATGGCCGTTAGCTGAATATCCAATGTATGTCATGTTAATGGCTGGGTTTATTGCAGGATTAACTGCGTCAGGTACATTTGATTTGTTAAAGGCAGCAAAAAAAGAAGGTGAGCAGTAATGGCTTACACTTTTAAACAAACCTTCTTACTAGCAAGCAAATATTCAATCAAGGCGCCATACACCATGGTGCCTCAATTTATTACAGTGCACAACACAGCCAATGATGCTACTGCAGCAAAGGAAATTGAATACATGATTAATAACAATAATCAGGTGTCTTACCATGTTGCTGTGGATGATAAAGAGGTTATTCAAGCAATTCCTTTTAACCGTAATGCTTGGCATTGTGGTGATGGTGGAGGTAGCACCGACCCTAATGCACAAAAAAAGGGCAATCGTATTTCTATTGGAGTAGAGATTTGCTACAGCAAAAGTGGTGGTGTTCGCTATGGAGTGGCAGAGGAAAACGCAGTTCAATACATTTCTAAGCTATTAAAGCAATTTGGTTGGGGCATTGAGCGAGTTAAGAAGCATCAGGATTGGAACGGTAAATATTGTCCACATCGTATTTTAGCAGAAAATCGATGGGATAGTTTCTTGAAACGAATTGAAGAAGCAATGAAGCCGATGGAAATAGGAAAACCAACAGAAAAGGATGATGACACAATGAAATTCACTAGTACAACCGCAAAAGCTGCAGTACGGGATTACATTCAACAAACAGTCGATAAAAAGGTGATTGATAAATTATGGCTTGAGAAATTCGAAAATGGCACAATGACAAATGGCGATTTTGAAGGACTAAAAATCATCATTGCACAGCGTAGTAATTAAAATGTAATGACCAAGATAGCTTAAATGCCGTCTTGGTCTATATTTATTTTTATTCTTCTTCATTATTTTCAATTATCTGATCCGCCTGTAAAAGATAAGGAATCTGGATCCCTGATATACATTGCAATAAAAACACCATCTTTTTTATATTTAACTGCATGGTATGCAATTCCATCTATTTCTCCATCTCCTTCCTTTTCAATTTTCCACCCATTCTTCCTTATAATAAGTTTATAATCGATTGGTATTTTTCTACCAGAAACACTATCCCATGTTATTATATATGAACTTAATGTACCGACTTTGCTTTTAGATATTATCTCCACATCTTTTGGTACTGGAAAACCATATAAGAATTCTTCTTTTTCATATCTTGAGTCTATAATATTGGTATATATATAAAATGTTCCTACAGCTACTACTAAAGCAAGTGCAATGACTATTGCTATTTTTTTCACTTAAATCCCTCCTCAAATTTTATTATTACAACTATTTTCCTTTTTTAAGAGTCTTATTAAATGTATGTATACATAAATTACAATAAGGCCCAGGTGCTCAATTAATTTTGAGCCTGGGCTTTTTTTGTTTTACTTATTGAGCTTTTTTATCAAAGAATAAATTTAAATCTGTTTTGTCAGTATCTTCAGCTAAAGCTGCGTGTATATATTGGTTTAATTCCTTTATTTTTGCTTTTTCAAAAAATGGCACACTTATGTAATATGGTGTTCCTGATTTCTCTATGTTTAATATCGTTTGAATGCCACTACCAGCAATTCCGACACCAATAATTAGCCAAATTAAACCACCGAAAAAACTTTCGCCTATAGATGAAAGTCCAAGTAAAGCTAGAAATAATCCAATAATTATTGCTTTAAGATTATATTTTGAAGATAACATTGATCCAGAAATATTCTTCAGAGGTATACTTTGTTCATCTTTACCTGCTGGAATAAATCCTAGAATTGTGTTTGATAAATTGGTTTTTACAAATCTGTTATCAACTTCTACGGCTCCTTTCACCCAAAAAAATAATAGACTGGTTGAAAAACTTATTTTCTTCATGTGATAATTTCCCCTTTTATATATTATTTGTGTGGCTAAATATGACTATACCAAATTACCCAAAACATGTCAGTAAAAATTTTTATGAAAAATAGACCAATGTGATTAGTTATTTTATTAACTAAGTAAACCCAGGACTCATTTTATTTTGGTTTAATATTCATTCCACAAATTGATACTTGTCAAAATACAAACATATGTTCTATGGTGTATACAAACGAATGTTCTGTAAGGAGAGGTTAAAATGGCAAAAACAAAAACACCTACAAAGAAAAAGGAACCTAAGCACCCAGATCGTGATGAATTCGACTTAGAGGAAATCGCAAATGCGTTAACTGAAGCTATGGAAGAAAAACAAACCAAAGTCTTTAGTATCTATAAACATGATGAAACTCTAGAAGGTACAGTCACAAAAATGGATGTAAACACAAAACTAATCCATATTAAAGATAAGTACTACAACATTCATAAAGTACATTTCTTAGATATTTTAAGTATTTTTGATACTGAATATTAGTGGAGAGTGATTTGTGATGCTACATGATCGTGGGAATATGAAATGGACATCAATGATGCTACCAGAGCATTTGGTGGAGATTAAGAAGTGGAAAAAGGAACAGTATTTTGATAAAAAGCGTGAGTTGACTGAATGGGAGCTTGAAGAGATTGAGCAAACTATCCAGCGTGCTTTTAAGATGCGAAAACTAATCAAATTAACACTGTGGGACCATAACAAGCTACATGATGAAATAGGAAAAATAACAGGAACAGATTTGTGTAGGAAAGAACTACTTTTAGATGCTGATTTATCAATAAAGCGTATTAATTTTGATCAGATACAAAAAGCATCATTGGTAGATACAGATGATTAAGCCTGATGAACGTAGAAATGTACATGAATTTATCCTATTGGATATGGCAGTAAAGTCTTTACAGAATGACTACGATACACTAGGGAATCTGAAAATGGCTAAGGTCTATATTCAAATAGTTGATGACCTATTAAAAGTTATAAGGCCTGATTATTACAACAAAAAGCGCATGTTAGCGAAACAAAAAATAGAGGTAGTCAAGTGGATTCACATTGACCAATATTTTAGCGATGTTGTGGTGAAAAATCCTGGAGAAGATGTAGTACTTCGATACGCAAAACAAGCTCTAAAAACCCAAGTTGAAAATCTAATTTTTAACTATTTTAAAGGAGATAAGTCATAATACAAAACAAAACTTTCAATAAAGCTTAACCCCGTCTAAGTGAGGACGGGGTTTACACAAAAATAACAACAAATTCTTTTAACATTTAAGTTATATTCAACAATCGCGCCCGATTGTGGAAGAAATACTCTACAAAATAGTTTTTTTATCCTCATTGTCCTATTTTAAAACTGTCTCGGCTGGGGTAAATGCTTCCCATTGATTATATTTCGTTGTTATTGATGAAATAAACCAATACTCTTTAAATGGTTCTAAATTCTTCTCCACGAGTATAATCTTCTCCCCACCACCAAAGTCTCCATATGATGCCCATAAATCGTATTTAACGATGTACTGTATTTTTGATTCGCTGAGCTTTTCTACTTTAGTAAAACGAAAGTTACTAACCGAAGGGTTTGACTGACCTGTTATCCAGTGAGTTTGCTCGAATTTACTCTTGATTGCTTTCGAAGCGCAGGGGACAACATCGCATATTGAACAGCACCACTTCGATTATTTACACCTGATATCCACAATTCAACAGCTTCTTTTGGTTCGGTTACCATCAAACCAGTCATAAAAGACATTAACTGGCTTTCTAAAGGAGTGAGTTGTTTGCCTTCAGTATTCTTTTCCTCAAAGGAAGGAGGAGTATTGTTCGATTTTGCATTTACTGTTCCATAATACAAACCATAAATTAATATACTAAATAGAACCAAATGAAAAGGTTTACTTTTATTCACTTCCATCACCTTAAATTATATTTAGGTTTAGTATATCCAGTTCAATTACAACATTACCCATTCAAGTAAATGGCCCTTTTCATGGAAAAGCACAATTCTTGCTGCAGAATTGCGCCCGATTTCGGTATAAAAAAATTTCACCTATTGTTGATATTGCAATAGTTTTCACTTATCCATGAACGCAACTTATCTGCATAGAAAGGGCGTTCATCTGGTTCAGTGTAATAACCTTTGGTTAGGTATAGGTTATCGTTTTCATACCTTGGATAGACATGGAGATGATAATGCCACACATCTTGATTTCCAGCAGGTTCATTATGTTGTCGAGTAGAAACTCCATCACAACCATATGTATTTTTCATGGCAAACGCTGTCAATTGAGCAGCACGATGAATTTCAGCAGCTACTTCTGCTGGAAGCTCATATATATTCTCGAAGTGTTCGTTAGGAACAACGATAACATGCCCCATGTTATTAGGCCACCACTTGCTTGCGATAAACGCTGTTACATATTTATTCTGATAAATAATGTCTCTTTGTTTAGTTCCCTTATTTGGTTTTTCTTTACCTGATACTACCCGACAAAATGGGCATTCGTACGCTTCTGGTTTATGTGAATATAATTCCATATCTCGTTAGCACTCTCCTTAGTTTTGAAAACTCTGTTCCTTTTACTATCCTTTAAAACTTATAATAATCATCTCAAATATCCATTATTTCTACAATTAGTTATTCAGCAATATAGCTCTTAAACTGAATAAGACACATTTCTTATAAAAGAAGGTACTGCACCCGATTGTGGAAGATCATTTCATCTAAAATCCCAGTAATTGAAGTTGAGGATTGAGAACAATTTTACAACGTCTCTATATACAGGTTTTTATTCAGAACACACAACGTTTTCTACAAAAAGTTTTACTGGGGCTATCTTTATAAACCTTTGCATAAAAAGCTATATAAATGCTTATAGAAAAAGCCAAGAAACGTTAATTTCACAACATTCGCGGCCTTTTAATGTGTTTCCAAATCTTACGTTTGGGAACGTTTATTAAATTTATTTTGTATGCATAATAAATCCTTGTTTTACTATTGATTATGATAGCTGCTGCATTATTATTAAGAGTTTGAACTTAATGTAATAATTTCAGACTCAGCACCTTCAATTATAAGGTTTATTTTAGAAGAAGAAGGTGTTTTAGTTTCTTGTTCAACGGCATCTCCACTAAAATAATTCCCCTTATCATCTAACCTTATGTTACCTATGCCCCAACCTAAAAAATCGGGACTTTCTACAAAGAAATTATTTTCTTGGAGTTCATCTAGTTTTTCTCCCTTATACTGAACCCTTATACTTTGCCTCTCATTTCCCCAAAAATCATATGAAGTAATTAATTCTCCACTCCATTTATCTCCCTCTCCTTTAAAGACGGTACCACTTTTATCATTATTACAAGATGCTAACAATAACGAGAAACTCATAAATAAAGTCCCAATTAATATCTTTTTCAAATCAAAAACCACCTTTACTAATTTACCCAATATATATAAGTTCTACCAATAATAAATAAATCCTTCTACAACTATTCTGCGACGTTAGTTGAATAAAAAAGGCCCCAAAGCGTGTTTGGTAATCTTTCATAAAAGAATGTTATTCAATAATATGGCCCGTTTGTTGAATAAACACCATTTAAATTAAAAAGTCAAGGAAGAGTAGTAATATAGAGGCCATCGTGAAAATTTTAGATAAAGATAATTATCTCCCAGTGAACCAATCTAAATGATTACCACCAGTACCTTGATTTACATGTATTTTTGTCTTGTTTACCGTGAGATAATGGTATATGAGAGGGAATAGGTAATGTTATTTACTCCAATTAAACCAATGTTACTTCATATGGGTAATAATGATGAAATTAATGACAATCCGGAATGGATTTACGATATAAAATGGGATGGTTGGCGCATCCTTTTGCATAAAGAAGGAGATAGGCTTGAAGCTTTTACTCGACATGGTAACAATGTGACAGCTAAGTTTCCTGAACTTCAAATTCAGTCACATAAAGCAATCATTGATTGTGAGGGAGTAGTGTTAAGAAATGGTGTATCTGTGTTTGATGACTTCGCTTTCGGGGTCGACTAACAAACACAAACAAGATCGAACAGGCTACTTTATCGCATTCGGGAACTTTCATTACTTTTGATGTACTGGCAACTGATAAGACTCTTACAAATAAACTGTTAGTGGAACGCAAAGAAATCCTTTCATCAATGATTGAACCATCAAATAGTTTACTTGTCACACCATCAATTGTGGGCAACGGTAGCAGTATCTTTCAATTAACAAAGGATAGAGGTATGGAAGGTATCGTTGGAAAGCGAAGTAATTCCACATACAAAACAAATCACCGTTCACATGAATGGTTAAAATATAAACATTTCAAAATTGCGGATGTTGTGATTTTTGGGTACAAAGAGAATCCTTTTACGATGTTGGTGGGCAAACGATTAAATAACGGTAAGTATAAGCCACTCGCAAATGTAGAATTTGGATTCAAGCCAGAGGAAAAAACTGCATTCAGAGAAATAGCTAAACAAATCGTTACCAAAGTAGAACAAGATATGATGTGGTTGGAACCTAGACTGTGCTGCAAAGTACAGTATTTAGAGAAAATACATCAGGTTCTTTAAGATTGTATCGTTTAAAGGTTTCGATTTCGATAAAGTTCCAGAAGCTATAAACTAAAACCAGGTGCTCGAATGAGTACCTGGTGTTTTTTAGGGTTGTTTTGTAACTGCTCGTGCACGTTTATTTAATTATTCATAAAGTGGTACCCCACGGTACCCCAGATAGTACCCCACTTAAAAGTGTTTATATGAGTTTATATGGATTTAAAATTCATATTAGAAAAATTAATATTTATTTTAAATATCAAGAATAGCATCCCTCTATTTTTCTACGTTCCAATTTCCTTAGAGCAAAAACCCCACCAAATCAACACTTTTACGCTATAATGTAGGACGAGGTGAAGAAAATGTTTGTGAGTGAGAAACAGATTGAAATACGGTATGCAGAGACCGACCAAATGGGTGTGGTGTACCATGCAAACTACATCATTTGGATGGAGATTGGACGCACACAGCTTGTAAGTGATGCGGGCTTTGAGTATGCCGCTTTAGAAAAAGATGGCTATGTATCACCAGTAATGGATTTATCTATTTCGTATAAGGCAGCGATGCATTATGGACAGGTGGCAACTGTGCGCACTTGGGTGGAAAAGCATGACCGTTTACGTACAACCTATGGCTATGAAATTTTACATGAGGATGGCACGGTAGCAGCCACTGCTCAATCCGTACATATTCTAGCGCATAAGGATACATTGCGTCCGGTATCATTAAGTAAAATTGATCCTGCTTGGGATGCCAAATATAAAGAAATTGCTGTTGAGGCAAAATAGGAGAGCAACGAATGGAAATGTTTTTAGCGTTAGGCGCGATTTTAGCGTGTCTAGGTGTTGTTTTAGGTGCTTTTGGTGCACATGCACTGAAGGATAAATTTGCATCACCTCATTATGCTGCCATTTGGGAAACGGCTGTGCAATATCATATGTACCATGCTTTAGGGATTATTGGGCTAGGGATTCTATCTAATGAGTCTCTTTTAGGAAGTACTAGCCTGCTTTCTTGGGCTGGATATCTTATGTTTACAGGGATTATTTTCTTCTCTGGTAGCTTATATGTGCTAGCAGTGACAGGTGTGAAAAAACTTGGTGCGATTACACCTATTGGTGGGATGTTATTTATCGTAGCTTGGGTGCTTGTTGCGGTAGCAGCATTGGCTTAAAAGACGTAATGAAACGGGATAGTTCTTTATGATTCATATCATAGGAGCTTCTCGTTTTTTTACTCTTTCATACGATAAATGAAACAATTTGTCCGATAATGCGTATTACATAGTGTTTGTAGATGATAAAATAAGTTAAATATCAAGTTGAAGGTGGGAATTATATGGGTTTATTAAAAGCTGGGGTTGGCGCATTAACAGGTGTTTTAGAGGATCAATGGCGTGAATATTTTTATTGTGAGGCATTATCCGCAGATATCCTTGTAACAAAAGGAATGAAGCGTAATTCGAAACGTGGATCAAATAAAGGGAATGACAATATTATAAGCAATGGTTCGATTATTGCTATCAATGAAGGGCAGTGTATGATGATTGTAGAGCAGGGGAAAGTTGTAGAATTTTCTTCAGAAGCAGGGGAATATGTCTATGACACATCAACAGAACCTTCGATTATGTATGGCACAGACTTATCACAGGGAATAATGGAAACGTTCAAGCAGATAGGTAAGCGTTTCACATTTGGAGGAGAGCCTGCGAAAGATCAGCGAGTTTATTATTTTAATAAGAAAGAAATTGTTGGAAATAAATATGGAACCCCTGCACCGATTCCCTTCCGTGTGATTGATCGCAATATTGGCTTAGATATTGACATCGCAATTCGCTGTCATGGGGAATATTCGTATAAAATTATTGATCCATTATTATTCTATACAAATGTTTGTGGTAATGTGGAACGTGAATTTACACGAGATACGATTGATAGCCAGTTAAAATCAGAATTAATGACGGCATTACAGCCAGCCTTTGCGCAAATCTCTGCAAGTGGTGTTCGTTATAGTGAAATACCGGCTCATACTGTTGCGTTAGCAGAGGCACTCAATAAAGTGTTATCTGAAAAATGGCTTGCCACACGTGGCTTAGCTGTTGTGTCATTTGGGATTAGTACACTGAAAGCTTCTGAAGAAGATGAAGCTATGATTAAACAACTTCAGCGTAATGCTGTAATGCGAGATCCAGGAATGACGGCTGCTCATTTAACAGGGGCACAGGCAGATGCGATGATTGCGGCTGCTAACAATGATGGGGGAGCTATGGCAGGATTTATGGGCATGAACATGGCTACACAGGCTGGTGGCGTTAATGCTAGTCAACTCTATCAAATGAATGAACAAAATAAGCAAGCCCAAATGGCTCAAGCTGCTATGCAAGAACAGACAGCGAAAGCACCTAGTGCATGGACATGTGCATGCGGTCATGAAAATACAGGGAAGTTCTGTTCAGAATGTGGTGCAGCAAAACCAGCTGATGAGGGTTGGACATGTACGTGTGGAGCGGTCAATAAAGGGAAATTCTGTAGTGAATGTGGGATGAAAAAACCAGCAGGTGCTTTACTTTATGCTTGTGATAAATGTGGTTGGACACCAGAA
>NZ_DAMDAY010000096.1:0-17700 GCF_032093475.1 Lysinibacillus sp.
ATGCACACCAAAAAACAGAACGATTACATGTAGATAGTGCTTTTAAAGAAATGCCCGTTATGATCGACACACTTATAAAAAGCCTTTTTAGATAGATAAATTTTTTAACATGAATATGAATACAATGGTAAAAGTTGATGCTGTAACAGTATCAACTTTTTTATTGTATAAAAGCTTCTGTAATTGAATGATGCATATTAATCTCGCATTTACTAAGATTCATTCCTTTTGATTAGCTCGTAGCCTCACAACAATATTAGTGTTTAGGGGTGCAAGTAAAGTACTATTCTTTAAATAAACAAAATAATTTCATTTTACTTGTATTTTTCATTATTTAGACGATACATATAGGAAAATATAAATATCTGGACACTAGGAGCGAGCATTATGGGAAATCAAGAAAAGATAGCTTTTTCTATTCGCAAAGAAATGGTTCAGTCAAATTTAAAAGGGATGAGGGCGGTAGCGTGGACTCTTATGTATGTATCATTCATTATCACCCTTATTCATTACGGAGAAATCTTTTTTGATAAAACTGAAAGAGCTATGGTCCCTATTTATATTGCCATTCATACCCTCATGTTTTATATAGATGTAGCAGTATTGCTGTTTGTCAGGGAGAAACGAATGACTATTAATTCTTTCAACATTCAAAAGTATGAACATCTAATTGTTGTTTATATTTACACGGTTATCCTATTGATTACTGTTATTTCAGTGATGGATGTTTACTTTTTCCATCACGCAGCTTTATATGAGGTGATTTTAATCATCGTTTGTACTGTTTTTGCATTACCATTACGAAAAATTATCTGGATTATCTTGCTGACAGCACCAGCAATTATAGCCAGTACGTATATGAGTGTTGGGGTATCCAGTGAAAATATTAAAATCATATTACCTATGTCACTTTTAATACCTGTTGGTATCATGATTCAATATCAGACTTACAAGGTTCGAAAGCAATTCAATACACAGCATATTTTATTGGATGAAGAAATGACTAAAACAAAACAATTATCAGAGTTGCTAGCTGCCAAAAATAATGAGTTAAAGGAGCAAGCCTTAAGAGATACCTTAACGAATCTACCAAATCGACGTGCATTTAATATTAAATTGACTAAAATAGGTCATCAGCTTCATAAAACGCAATCCTTAACAGTTATGATGATAGATATTGATTGCTTTAAAAAATTTAACGATTACTATGGGCATTTGAAGGGTGACGAAGCAATCGCCAAAGTAGCATCTATTTTAGAAGAAGTTGCAGAGAAGTATAATGCCTTTGTTGCGCGTTGGGGAGGCGAAGAGTTTGTCATGATCAGTCAGCATACGGAAAAGTTTGCTGAGCCTTTATGTGAAGAAATTTTAGAGGAAGTACGTTACTTAAAAATTCCACATGAACAATCGGATGTTGATGAATATGTGACGGTTAGTATCGGGATGTGTCATGCTAAAATTACAACAAATGAGCATCTACAGACATGTTGTGAATTAGCTGACCAAGCATTATATAGAGCAAAGCAAAACGGAAGAAATAACTATTATCGGAAAAAGGCAATTTTTGATGAAAAAGCAATTGCGTCTATTTAAAGTCAGAGAACGTTGCTACCAAGCCATTCAATACCCCCTTAGGTTGCTTAAATTATAACGAAAGTGTTACAATATAGTTTAGTCAAAAAGAGCCAAGGGGGCATTTCTATGTCAATTGAATTAAACAATGAATTCGGCCAAATTGATATTTCAACAGATGTACTTGCACAAATTGCTGGTGGCGCTGCTGTAGAATGCTACGGTATTGTTGGCATGGCATCTAAACATCAAATTCGTGATGGTCTAACTGATATTTTACGTAAAGAAAACTTCGCAAAAGGTGTTGTTATTCGACAACAGGACGACGATTTACATATAGATATGTACATTATTGTTAGTTACGGGACAAAAATTTCGGAAGTGGCTTACCAAGTACAATCGAAAGTGAAATATACAGTAGATAAAACATTAGGTATGAGCGTAAAATCTGTCAATATCTTTGTACAGGGCGTTCGTGTAGCGAATTAAGAGGAGGAACTAAATCGAATGCAGTCTTTAGACGGTATAAAGTTTGCTGAAATGGTACAAATGGGTGCGCATCACCTTTACCAAAATGCAAATTATGTAGATTCATTAAATGTTTTCCCAGTACCAGATGGTGACACAGGGACAAATATGAACTTATCGATGACATCTGGCGCAAAAGAAACAGAACATGCAGCTTCAGAGCATATTGGTAAAACAGCACAGGCGCTATCAAAAGGGTTATTAATGGGTGCCCGTGGAAATTCAGGTGTTATTCTATCTCAATTATTCCGTGGATTTGGGAAATTTATTGAAAAAGAAGCAACTATAGACGCAAAGGGTTTTGCTGGAGCTTTTCAAGCAGGAGTAGACACAGCATATAAAGCTGTTATGAAACCTGTAGAAGGAACTATTTTAACTGTTGCACGTGAAGCGGCAAAAAAAGGTGTTGAAGTGGCAGAAACTGAAACCGATATCATTGCCGTAATGGAAGCTTTTACAGCAGAAGCAAAGGCATCATTAGATCGCACACCTGAATTACTACCTGTTTTAAAAGAGGTCGGTGTAGTGGATAGCGGTGGCCAAGGCTTGCTATTTGTCTATGAAGGGTTTTTAGCTTCCTTGAAGGGTGAGCCTCTTCCGGAGAAGAACGATGCAACGCTAGATGATTTAATCAACGCCGAGCATCATAGAGCTCAAGATTTCATGAACACCGAAGATATTGAATTTGGCTATTGTACAGAAATCATGGTGCGTTTAGAAGATGGGAAAGAACCTTTTAATGAAGAGCAATTCCGTAATGAATTAAATCCTTTAGGTGACTCATTACTCGTTATTTCTGATGAAGAAATTGCGAAGGTCCATATCCATTCTGAGCAACCGGGTTCAGTTCTATCAATTGGACAAAAATACGGTAGTCTTATAAAAATAAAAGTTGATAATATGCGCGAGCAGCATTCAGCTATTGTTGGTGAGGAGCATAAAGCACCAACGACTGCAAAAAAAGTAGATAAACATCCATATGCCATTGTAACGATTGCTATGGGTGAGGGTGTTGCGGATTTATTGCGCTCTATCGGTGCTTCCTATGTCATCGAAGGTGGTCAAACAATGAATCCTTCAACTGAAGATATCGTCAAAGCTGTACAAGAAATCGGTGCAGAAAAAGTATTAATCTTACCTAATAATAAAAATATAGTGATGGCAGCAGAGCAAGCAGTTGAGCTATTAGATATAGATGCTGCAGTTGTTCCTACGAAGACAATTCCTCAAGGGATGGCGGCTATTTTAGCATTTAACCCAGAAGCGGCTGTTGATGCAAATAAAAAGACAATGACGGAAGCTTTTGCGAACGTTAAGACTGGCCAAGTAACTTATGCAGTTCGTGATACGTCTATCGATGGTGTTGAAATCCACAAAGATGATTTCATGGCATTAGCAGAAGGGAAAATTGTCCTTTCTACACCAGCATTAAAGGATGCGGCTGAAAAAGTAATCACTGATTTAGTCGATGAGGATGCTGAAATTGTCACAGTAATCTATGGTGAGGATACAACCGAAGAAGCTGCTTCTGAGCTAGTATCTTTCATCGAAGAGAACTATCCAGATGTAGAAGTTGAATTATTTGATGGAAAACAAGGATTATATCCATATATTATTTCAGTAGAATAATTACACGCTACTTTGCTAAATCGTAAAGAAAGCAGTGCACAAAACGTGTACTGCTTTTGTTTATGCTACAAAGAGAATGGAGTATAAAATTAATTAAAAACGTACTAACTATGGATAGTTCACTGTACGCATCCACAGGATATAAAATATGGAAATGTTGGGATACCAACTGTTTGATTGATGTGTATCTATGGTACGGACAAAAAAGTGGCCTAATAATTGGCTATAAATTATAGTAGTGGTAATTTTCTGATAGTTGATAAATTAAATGCTTTACTTTTATAGTAATTATCAAGCATGATATAAGTAAAAATAAATATTATTATATAAATAGAATAGAGGGGTGTTTGTATGAAGTTTACTTCAGTATTTGATATTATTGGACCAGTAATGATTGGGCCTTCCTCCTCTCATACGGCAGGTGCAGCTCGCATCGGGCGTGTTGCAAGAGATTTATTTGGTAGACAACCGAAATGGGCGAAAATTCATTTATATGGATCATTTGCAGAAACGTATAGAGGGCACGGTACAGATGTTGCAATAGTGGGAGGCTTGTTAAATTACGATACATTTGATGATCGTATTAAAACGGCGTTTGAAGATGCGAAAAAAGCAGGTTTAGAATATGAATTTATTCCAGAAACGGCTAATACAGAACATCCGAATACGGCACGACTTGTCATTGGAGACGATGATGGAGAAATGTCTGTTGTCGGAATTTCTATTGGTGGCGGTAAAATAGAAGTTAGTGAAGTTAATGGCTTTAAGCTTCGTTTGACAGGTGGTATGCCTGCTATTCTTGTTGTACATGATGACCGTGCTGGCTGTATCGCCAATGTAGCAAATTGTTTAGCTATGCATGAAGTCAATATTGGGCATATGGAGGTTTCACGAATAGAGCGTGGTTTAACGGCTCTAATGGTGATAGAAGTTGACCAAAACATTGAGGATAAAGTGCTACAGCAAATATCCCTAATTCCATATATTACAAAAGTATCTAAGATTAATAACTAAGGAGGTGTCCCATAATGGACGTTTTATTTCATAATGTTCGTGAGCTTGTGGAACGAGCAGAGCAAGAAGGAAAATTAATATCAGAAATTATGATTGAACAGGAAATTTTAATAACTGGTAGAACTCGAGAAGAAATCATCCAACAGATGGATCGAAATCTAACAGTTATGGAAGAAGCAATTGAACGCGGATTACAAGGTGTGCAATCAGTAACAGGTTTAACTGGTGGGGACGCCGTATTGCTGCAAAATTATATTGCGGAAGGGAAATCACTATCAGGTGATTTATTATTAGACGCAGTAAGTAAAGCGGTTGCAACAAATGAAGTGAATGCCGCAATGGGAACAATATGTGCTACACCGACTGCAGGATCTGCTGGTGTGGTACCAGGGACACTTTTTGCAGTGAAAAATAAACTCAATCCTACACGTGAGCAAATGATTCGTTATTTATTTACGTCTGGAGCTTTTGGTTTTGTTGTGGCGAACAATGCTTCCATTTCAGGTGCTGCTGGAGGCTGCCAAGCTGAGGTGGGTTCAGCTGCTGGTATGGCTGCTGCTGCCATTGTTGAAATGGCTGGAGGTACACCGCAACAATGTGCGGAAGCGTTTGCTATTACGTTAAAAAATATGTTGGGACTTGTTTGTGATCCAGTAGCAGGTCTAGTTGAAGTACCGTGTGTAAAACGAAATGCTATGGGTGCCTCTAATTCACTTGTAGCAGCAGATATGGCACTTGCAGGAGTAACAAGCCGCATCCCATGTGATGAAGTAATTGGTGCTATGTATCGTATTGGACAATCGATGAGTCCAAACCTTAAAGAGACGGCACGAGGCGGTCTTGCAGCAACACCAACAGGTAAGGCGATAAGTAAAGCTATTCTTGAAAATGGTGGTTTACAAAGTATTAAAGCTCTTCAATAAACTAGAGAAACATGCTATCTAAAAAGATAGCATGTTTTTATGTTGCCTTTATTATGAATGATTTTAGTATAATTAAATATACGTAATTTGGATGTGTCATAGGGTACACATGATGTTAAATATTTTCCTACCAGCTGAATTCCTTAGTAGGGACTCTTAAGGTAATTTAAAGGAGTTTTTTTAGTGGAAATAACTAATTTACAATCTTTAACAGAGCAAGCAATTGAAGATCGACGTTATCTTCATCAAAATCCAGAGCTGTCTGGTCAGGAATTTGAAACAAGTCAATTTATACGCAAAAGATTAGAGCATCTTCAAATAGAAATAGTAGAATTTGCTCCTCCTAGTGTAGTGGCTATGATTAAAGGGACAAAAGGTACGAAGACAATTGCCTTACGAGCAGATATCGATGCATTGCCAATAGTTGAAGAGGGTGAAAAGCCATATATCTCTCAAAAGCCGGGTGTGGCACATATGTGTGGACATGATGGCCATACCGCTATTTTATTAGCAGTTGCAGAATGGATCGCCATGAATAAGGAAAAATGTGAGCCAAACATTATGCTTATTTTTCAATCGGCAGAGGAAATTACACCAAGTGGAGCAGATCAGTTAATTCAAAATGGTGTTCTTGATGGTGTCGATGCTATTTATGGTCTTCATTTATGGCAAGGCTTAGAGAAGGGGAAAATAGGACTAACACATGGACCTATGATGGCCTCGGTCGATGATTTTGAAATTGAAATTCAAGGTCGTGGAGGACATGGATCAATGCCACATGAAACGATTGATCCGATATACATTGCAAGCCATTTAATGCAATCCTTTCAAAGTATTATTAGTCGAAATTTAAATCCTGTTGAGGCAGGCGTTATTACTGTAGGTAGTATTCAAGCGGGAACAACGTATAATATTATTCCAGATACTGCGAAATTAATAGGGACGATTAGGGCATTAACACCGGAAACAGTAAATACTATTCAATTGAAGATGGCAAGTGTAACAAAAGGTATTTGCCAGGCATTTGGAGCAGAAGGACACATTAATTTTATTATAGGTACCCCACCACTTATTAATGATCAACACCATTCTCAAATTGTAGAATCTGTCGTTCGTGAACAATTTGGTGAGGATGTATTTGAGCTAGTAGAACCTGTAATGGGTGGAGAAGATTTTTCTTATTATTTAAAACATAAGCCTGGTGCATTCGTTTTTGTAGGGATGGGTGGTGAAAAAAGCCAATATCCACATCATCATCCAAGATTCGACTTAGATGAAGATGTATTCCCTGACGCCATTAAACTTTTTATTGGTATCATTATGCAATACAAATGTTTATGAACATATCCATGCATAACCCTATCATCCTTTGGTAGGGTTTTTGCTTCTCATGATTACGATAAGGAGTAAACAATGAAATTATGGTAAATTAGATATAGACATGTTTGGTTACATACACAAAAGGATGAAGAATCAAAGAAGGGAGTTGTGGGATAGGATGACTGAATTATCTAGTTCCGTCACAGAATTAAAAGGCATCGGGAAAGAAACGGCAGCACATCTTGAATCATTAGGCATTGATACAATTGCTGATTTATTATGGACGTTCCCACATCGACATGAGGATTTTCGTCTAAAAGATTTAGCGCAAACACCACATAACGAACGTGTTACAGTGGAATGTAAGGTAGAACGAGAGCCTACGATTCTATTTTTAGGTCGCAATAAATCAAGACTTCAGGTCACGGTTTTAGCAGGCCGTCACTTAGTGAAAGTCGTATTTTTTAATCAGGGCTATTTAAAGCAAAAACTAGTACCGGGCTCCATTATTACAGTGACTGGCAAATGGGATCGTGGTAGACAAGTAATCAATGGGACATCTGTCACATTTGGCCCTAAAACAGATCAAGTTGACTTTGAACCTGTCTATAGTCTTAAAGGTTTAATACCACAAAAAAGATTTAGAAAATATATGCGACAAGTGTTAGATGACTTTGGTGCAGAGCTACCAGATGCAATTCCGCATTATTTACAAGAATCCTATAAGCTTGTTCCAATACGCGAGGGCTTAGAAGGTATTCATTTTCCACTTGATGCTGATCATGCCAAGCAAGCAAGAAGACGCTTTGCCTATGAAGAACTATTAAACTTCCAATTGCGTATTCAAGCATTACGTAAAATACGGAAAGAAAGCGAACATGGTACAATCATTCAATTCGATGTACACAGGCTACGCGAATTTATTGCCTCTTTACCATATGAATTAACAAATGCTCAAAAACGTGTTGTCAATGAAATTTGTAAAGATTTGAAAGAACCGCATCGAATGAATCGCTTGCTGCAAGGGGACGTAGGTTCAGGAAAAACAGTTGTTGCAGCAATAGGATTGTATGCAGCCGTAACAGCAGGCTTTCAAGGAGCATTAATGGCACCGACAGAAATTTTAGCAGAACAACACTTGGAGAACCTGAAAGTATGGTTTGAACCTTTTGGGGTTCGTGTTGCCTTATTATCTGGATCGACTAAAGCAAAGGAGCGACGTAGCATTTTAG
Source organism: Lysinibacillus sp. (assembly GCF_032093475.1). NCBI lineage: Bacteria > Bacillati > Bacillota > Bacilli > Caryophanales > Bacillaceae > Lysinibacillus > Lysinibacillus sp. Next base: position 8,219 of record NZ_DAMDAY010000096.1, read on the forward strand.
AGGATTTGGCAAATGGCAATCTTGACATTGTCATTGGTACACATGCTTTGATCCAACCGGATGTTGTTTTTCAAAAGTTAGGCTTTGTTATCACGGATGAACAGCATCGCTTTGGTGTAGAGCAACGTCGTATTTTACGTGATAAGGGGGAAAATCCAGATGTCCTTTTTATGACAGCGACACCGATACCAAGAACGCTTGCCATTACCGCATTTGGGGAAATGGATGTATCTATGATCGATGAAATGCCAGCAGGACGAAAGCAAATTGAAACCCATTGGATGAAGAAAGAGCAATTTGGCTCTGTTATGTCAAAGCTAGAACTGGAGCTAGCGGCTGGAAGACAAGCCTATGCTATTTGTCCACTTATTGAAGAATCCGATAAACTTGATGTGCAAAATGCTGTGGAAATTTACGAGCAACTGGCGACATATTTTAAAGATCGTTTCCAGGTTGGTTTAATGCACGGACGTTTATCAGCAGATGAGAAAGATGCTGTTATGCGTGCTTTTAGTGAAGGGTCTATTCAGGTTTTAGTTTCGACAACAGTTGTTGAAGTAGGGGTTAATGTACCAAATGCTACCTTTATGATTGTCTATGATGCTGAACGCTTTGGATTGGCACAGCTGCATCAGCTCCGTGGACGTGTTGGGCGAGGAGAGCATCAATCATACTGTATTTTACTGGCTGATCCAAAGTCTGATGAGGGGAAAGAGAGAATGCAATCAATGACGGAAACGAATGATGGTTTCCGATTAGCTGAAAAAGATTTAGAATTGAGAGGACCAGGAGATTTCTTTGGACGTAAGCAAAGTGGTTTACCAGATTTTAAAGTAGCGGATTTAGTACATGATTATCGTATTCTTGAGACCGCTAGAAAGGATGCAACAGAGATGCTTGACACAGAAGCGTTTTGGCATGATGACATTTATCAAAATTTACGTAAAATGTTAGAAGAATCTGGTGTTCTACAAGGTGAGCGCTTCGATTAAGTTAAAAGCTTGTTTGAGCGGGGAGAATGCAAGACTTGAATGCAAAACAAGTCTTGCATTCTTTTTTTATACTCTATATACTGATATTAGTACCAAGTGCTAATAACAACTCAAAAGGTGGCGAATGATGTTGAGACGAACGAAAAAAGAGCGACAGCGACTACTATCTGAAACGATAGCTGAAAATCCATTCGTCACAGATGAACAGCTAGCAACACAGTTTCAGGTAAGTGTCCAAACAATTCGTTTAGATCGTATGGAATTATCCATACCAGAATTACGAGAACGAATTAAAGACGTTGCTGCAAAAAACTATGAAAACGAAGTAAAATCTCTACCGATTGATGAGGTCATCGGAGAAATTGTAGATATTGAATTGGATAATCGAGCACTATCGATTTTTGATGTGCAAGAAGAGCATGTTTTTCAGCGTAATGGCATCGCGCGTGGCCATCATTTGTTTGCACAAGCAAACTCATTAGCGGTTGCAGTAATTGATGACGAACTAGCATTAACCGTACATTCCAATATTACGTTTGTGAAACCTGTACGAGCTGGAAATCGTGTTATTACAAAGGCGATTGTTATCGGTCGAGATAATCAAAATAATCGGACAAAAGTCGAGGTAACATCTACCGTTAATGGTGAAACCGTTTTTGTTGGTGAATTTGATATGTACCGCACGAAAGGTAAAGGTGAGTAACAATGAAATTAGCGCTTGATGGAATGGGTGGAGACAACGCACCAAAATCAGTTGTGGAAGGTGCACTCTTAGCTTTAGAACAAATTCCGAACTTAGAAATTCAATTGTATGGTCAACAAGATAAGCTTGAACCATTTTTAAAGCAACATGATCGCTTGACGATTGTGCATTGTGAGGAAGTAGTGGAAGGAACTGACGATCCTGCACGCGCTGTTCGTAGAAAAAAGGATTCTTCAATGGCTCGTATGATGGACGCAGTAGAAGAAGGTAGGGCAGATGCTTGCCTTTCTGCAGGGAATACAGGTGCCCTTATGGCAGGAGGCCTATTTAAAGTAGGTCGTATTGAAGGGATTGCCCGACCAGCCCTAGCTACAACACTACCAACATTGGATGGCAAAGGCTTTTTAATGCTTGACTTAGGGGCAAATGCCGATGCGCGCCCAGAGCATTTAGTGCAATATGCTATTATGGGTGATATTTATGCTAAAAAGGTTGGAGGCTTACAAAAACCACGAATTGGCTTATTAAATATCGGTACCGAGGATAAAAAAGGAAATGAGCTAACAAAAGCAGCCTTCGAATTATTGAAGGAAGCTGATTTGAATTTTATTGGTAATGTTGAAGCACGTGATTTACTTGAAGGAGTAGCAGATGTTGTTGTAACAGATGGCTTTACAGGCAATATGGTGCTGAAGTCGATTGAAGGGACAGCAGGCGCTTTATTTTCTATGTTAAAAGAAGCTTTTATGTCTTCAACAAAAACGAAAATTTCAGCAGCACTCATGAAAAATAATTTACGTGACTTAAAAAATAAAATGGACTATACAGAATATGGTGGTGCAGGATTGTTTGGTTTACAAGCGCCTGTTATCAAAGCACATGGTTCATCTAACGCAAAAGCGATTTTCAGTGCAATCCGTCAAGCAAATACGATGGTAGAGCATACTGTTATTTCGACGATTACTGAGACAGTACGTCACTTAGAAATTGATTAAATAAAGGGGATCATTCAAATGACGAAAATAGCATTTATTTTTCCAGGACAAGGTTCACAAGTAGTAGGAATGGGTCAAGAGTTTGTTGAAAACGCAGCAGAGAGTAAAGCGTTTTACGATCGTGCCGATCAAGCTCTTGAATTTGAATTATCTAAGTTAATGTTAGAAGGTCCAGCAGAAGAATTAACACTAACATATCATGCGCAGCCAGCTCTTCTTACTACAGGTGTAATGGTAGCTGAAAAATTGCGTACAGCAGGCATTCATCCTCACTACGCTGCGGGTCATTCATTAGGTGAATATGGTGCATTGGTTTTAGCAGGCGTTATGTCATTTGATGATGCCGTGTCAATCGTGCACAAACGAGGTCTGTATATGAATGAAGCGGTCCCTGCAGGGCAGGGTGCAATGGCGGCGATTCTAGGGATGGAACTAGAGGCATTAAACGCAGTAACAGAACAGGTTTCAGCTTCAGGTGATGCTGTTCAGGTTGCCAATGTGAATTGTCCAGGACAAATTGTTATTTCGGGTACAAAAGAGGGTGTCGATAAAGCGATTATTGCTGCGAAAGAAGCAGGGGCAAAGAGAGCGATACCATTAGTTGTAAGTGGTCCTTTCCATTCAGAATTAATGCGACCATCCTCAGAGAAACTAAAAGCTGCATTGGCTGAGATTACTTTATCAGCGCCTGAAATTCCTGTCATTGGCAACGTTATGGCGAAGGAATTAAAGGATGTATCAGCTATCCAACAAGAGTTGGTTGAGCAGGTCTATAGTGCTGTTCAATGGGAAGCATCTATGCGTGAGATGATTGCACAAGGAGTGGATGTCTTTATCGAATGCGGACCTGGTAAGGTGTTAAGCGGTCTCTTGAAAAAAATCGACCGCTCTGTTGCAGCATATTGTGTTTATGATGAGGCATCATTAGAAGCAGTTATTGAAGCGTCGAAGGAGTGGTCAATCAATGCGTAAATTAGAAGGAAAAGTAGCTGTTGTAACAGGAGCTTCAAGAGGAATTGGGCGTGCTATTGCTTTAAAGCTTGCTGACGAAGGAGCTAAGGTTGTTGTAAACTATAGTGGCTCACAGGCAAAAGCGGAAGAAGTCGTTGGGATAATCCAAGAAAACGGTGGAGAAGCAATTGCTGTACAAGCAAGCGTTTCAAAGACAGAAGAAGTAACAGCTTTAATGGATGCAGCAGTGAAAACTTTCGGTTCTCTCGATATCTTAGTGAATAATGCTGGTATTACAAGAGATAATTTATTAATGCGTATGAAAGAAGACGAATGGGACGATGTATTAGATACGAACCTTAAAGGTGTTTTCCTTTGTACGAAAGCTGTAACACGTCAAATGATGAAGCAACGTGCAGGTCGCATTATTAATATTTCTTCGATCGTTGGTGTAGCGGGTAATGCTGGTCAAGCGAACTATGTTGCGGCTAAAGCGGGTGTTATTGGATTAACAAAAACGACTGCTAAGGAATTAGCTTCTCGTAATATTTTAGTGAATGCCATTGCACCAGGCTTTATCGAAACAGAAATGACGGAACAACTACCAGAGGATATTAAACAAGGTATGCTGACACAGATTCCACTTGCAAAACTTGGTCAGCCAGAGGATATTGCTAAGGCAGTAGCTTTCCTTGCTTCAGAGGATGCAAACTATATGACAGGGCAAACACTTCACATCGATGGTGGAATGGTCATGTAATTTCAATTAGGCATAAACGCTGATTTTTTGTATAATCATTTGAGGGGAGGTGAATCATTTGTCTACAGTATTAGAACGTGTAACAAAAGTAATCGTGGACCGTTTAGGTGTTGAAGAAAGCGAAGTAACACTTGAAGCTTCTTTCCGTGATGATTTAGGTGCTGACTCATTAGACGTAGTTGAGCTTGTAATGGAGCTTGAAGACGAATTCGATATGGAAATTTCTGATGAAGATGCTGAAAAAATCTCAACAGTAGGTTCTGCAATTTCATACATCGAAAGTAAAATTGGCTAATTTCGTTAGTACTTTATTTAGCGGTGATGTATCCCCTCCAATGGTGTGATGATTATCGAATGATATAAAGTAGAAATTGTTTTTCTGCTATTACTTGATAAGAAGCAGATTCAATTAACGAAGATGTATTTAAAGGGGACAAGATAGATCATTTTTCGATCTATTGATGTCCCTTTTTGCATTTAGAAAATGAATTACGCCAAAGGTTTGCATCAATTTTCGGAAAAATTTCCAAAACATTGTGTTTAAGCCGAAATACTTTTGCATAAATGCCTTGAAAAAGGTACACTAAAACGGTAGAAACTATTAGGAAGGCAGATTTGTTCAATGGCTATGAAAAGAAAAGGAACTATGCAGAAATCTGGCGTACTTCCTGAAAAAGTACGCAACCAATTCGAGCTGTTACAGCATGAATTAAATATCACATTTATTAATAAAAATTTATTGTATCAAGCATTCACGCATTCATCTTATGTGAATGAGCATCGCCGTAAACTATTTACGGATAATGAGCGTCTTGAATTTTTAGGAGACGCAGTACTTGAACTGTCTGTTTCTAAATATCTTTTTGAGAAATACCCAAATATGAGCGAGGGTGAGTTAACAAAGTTAAGAGCATCCATTGTTTGTGAGCCATCACTAGTTATTTTTGCTAATGAGTTAGGCTTTGGACGCTTTGTTTTACTAGGAAAAGGTGAGGAATTAACAGGTGGTCGGGAACGCCCAGCGCTACTTGCAGATGTGTTTGAGTCATTTGTAGGTGCCTTATATTTAGATCAAGATTTACAAACGGTCGTATCATTTTTAGAACGTATCGTGTTCCCAAAAGTAGAAGTCGGTGCTTTTTCGCATGTGATGGATTTTAAAAGTCAATTGCAAGAAATGGTACAGCAAACCAATAATGGACTTCTTCATTATGAGATTATAGATGAAAAAGGGCCGGCACATAATCGTACCTTTGTATCAAGCGTATTATTGAACGGACAAGAGCTTGGTATTGGTCGTGGAAAATCAAAAAAAGAAGCCGAGCAGCAAGCTGCACAATGTGCAATGCGAGTGATGCGTGAAGAAGCTGCAAATGAGGAGGCTTAATAGATGTTCCTTAAACGACTAGAAGTGATTGGCTTTAAATCTTTTGCGGAACGCATTGGAATTGATTTTGTTCCCGGTGTTACAGCGGTTGTTGGACCAAATGGCAGCGGAAAAAGTAATGTCACGGATGCGATTCGTTGGGTTCTTGGGGAGCAATCTGCAAAGTCGTTACGTGGGGCAAAGATGGAAGATGTTATTTTTGCGGGAAGTGACTCTCGTAAGCCACTCAATTTTGCAGAGGTAACTCTTATATTAGATAATACTGACGAGCAACTTGCTTTTTCCTATACAGAAGTCAGTGTAACAAGACGCGTATACCGTTCAGGTGATAGTGAATATTTATTAAATAACCAACAGTGTCGCCTGAAGGATATTACGGACTTGTTTATGGATTCAGGTCTTGGAAAAGAAGCATTTTCAATCATTTCTCAAGGCCGTGTTGATGAAATTTTAAATAGCCGACCCGATGACCGACGTTCCATTTTTGAAGAGGCAGCTGGCGTATTAAAGTATAAAATAAGAAAGAAAAAAGCGGAGCATAAGCTTGTTGAGACAGATGAAAATTTGTATCGGGTATTAGATATTCTCCATGAATTAGACAACCGATTAGAGCCGTTAGAAATGCAGGCATCTAGTGCAAGAGACTATGTACAAATGTCTACTGAGCTAAAAGATTTTGATATTGCCATTCTTGTGCATGATTTTAAAAATTGTGCACAATCTTTGCATGCGCTAAAAGCTGAATTTACCGATTTGACTGCAACAGAGCAAAAACAAGCTCAAGATATTGCTACTATTGATAAACAGACAACCAATATTCGTAAGTTATTAAAAGAACTCGATGATTATTTGGATGCTTCACAGGCTGATCTTGTCAATGCCACAATGGAAGTAGAACGTTGGGATGGTCGTAAAGCACTGATGGCTGAAAAGCGACAAAATGCTTCTAATCAACTGCAGCAGCTGAATACGACATTACAAGAGGCTAAAGAAGAAGTAGAGATATTGCTTGTTCAAGAACAGGAGAAAAAAGAAGTTTTCTCTGACAAACAGCGAGCAGTCACAGTGCTGAAACAAAGCATCAAGCAGTTAGAACAATCTTTAAATCGATCAGTTACGGAAATAGAGCAAGAAATTGAAGAGCAAAAAAATAGATATATTGATTCATTGAATGAAGAAGCAACGATTAAGAACGAATTAAAAAATATCGATCAACAATTAGCTCAGCAAAAGGCAATGGCAGCAAGAATGTCCGATCAAACGGATGAATTTGGACAGGAACTTATGCAAATTGTTGCTGAAAAAAATAAGCTAGTAGCGGAACACACTGCTACAACGAATGACTTGCAAGATAAGCTTGAACAATACGAAACATTACAAATACAGTTAAAAAACGTAAACACAACCTTTACTGAAAAGCAGGACATGCTATATAAAGCTTACCAGCACCAACAGCAATTAAAGGCTAGAAAAGATACTTTAGCAGAGCTTGAAGCGGATTTTTCTGGATTCTTCCAAGGTGTTAAAGAAGTTTTACTTGCTCGAGATAAAGGTGAATTACAAGGTATTGAGGGAGCTGTAGCTGAGTTAATTCAAGTTGATGGTAAATATTCACAAGCTATAGAAACAGCTTTAGGTGCTGCTTCCCAACATATTGTTACGGTCAATGAACGCCATGCACAACAAGCTATCCACTGGCTAAAGCAAAAGAGAGCTGGACGTGCTACCTTCTTACCGAAAACTGTCATGAAATCACGCAAAATTAATCTAGCAACGATCCAACTTGCTATAGAGCACCCAGCTTTTATTCAAATGGCGGATGCGCTCGTTACTTTTAGTGATGATAATCGAACAATTGTTGAAAACCTTTTAGGGAATGTTATTGTAGCGGCCAATCTTGAAGGTGCGAGTCAAATAGCTCGATTATGTGGTTTCCGCTATCGCGTTGTTACACTTGATGGAGATATTGTCAATGCAGGGGGATCATTAACGGGTGGTGCTCTAAAACAACAATCTTCATTGTTTTCAAGAAAAGCCGAGTTAGAGGACTTAATCCTCAAGTTAGAGTCTTTACAAGCTTCTATTTACAGTGCCGAACAGGCAGTTTCAGAAGAAAAAGAGAAGCTTGCCACTCTTCGCGAGCAAGTGGAACAGTTAAAGCTTGACGGAGAGCAGCTACGAAACGATGAAATGCAATTGGCTAGCCGTATTCGTGAGCTAGAGGTTGTTGAAAAAAGCTTATCGGCTAGAGTATCTTTTGCATCAACCGAGACACAGGATGTAAAAACACGAGAAGAAGCTTTATTAACTCAAAAACAAGTAGCTGTGGAGAGGTTAAATGCATTAGCTCTAGAGCTTGTTGAAATCAATGAAACTGTAGAACAATTGAGTAAAGTTAAATTACAAAGTGAGACAGAGAAAGATGTATTACGAGAGCAACTAGCAGAAAAACGCTCCGAATTAGCGGTAATGCAGGAACAAATGTCTCAAGTGCAAATTACAACTGCTGAACTCGCCCTACAATTAAACAAAGCTCAACAAAAAGTCATAAATATTTCTCAGGAAATAATGTGGCTTCAATCTGATGAATCGACAAATCATTTAAGTGATGAAGAGGTTGAAGAACAGGTTGCTACATGGAAAGCAAGAAGAGATGCCTTACAAGAGACTATTTCTCAAAAGAAAGAAGAGAAAGTAGGGCAACAACAAGAACTCTCTGCTTTAGAAGAACAACTGAAGGAAATGCAACGTATACATAAAGGATACCTTGAGGCGATACGTGCAAACGAGTTGAAACGAAATCGTTTAGAATATGAGATGGACAATTTTACAGAACAACTTGAAGAAAACTATCAGTTGACATTCGAAGAGGCAGAAGATGAAGCTCTTGCAATTGAAGATGAAGAGTTTGTGCGACGACGTGTGAAACTGTTAAAAAAATCAATAGAAGAGCTTGGACCTGTTAATATAGGTGCGATTGAGGAATATGAGCGAGTGCTTGAGCGTCATACTTTCTTAACTGAACAAAGAGAAGATTTGCTTGCTGCACAGGAAACATTGCATGAAGCTATCAAAGAAATGGATGAAGAAATGACATTGCGTTTTAGCGAAACGTTCTATGCAATCCGAGAGCAATTCAAACGTGTTTTCCGTGAATTATTTGGTGGCGGGCAAGCAGATTTAGTATTAATTGACCCACAAAATTTATTGGAAACAGGTATTGATATTGTGGCACAGCCTCCAGGTAAAAAACTTCAAAATCTAAGCTTGCTATCTGGTGGTGAACGAGCACTAACAGCAATCGCTCTATTATTCTCTATCTTGAATATACGACCTGTACCGTTTTGTATTCTCGATGAAGTAGAGGCTGCTTTAGACGAGGCAAATGTTGTGCGCTATAGCCAATATTTGAAGAAATTTAGTAACGATACGCAATTCATTGTCATTACCCATCGTAAAGGTACGATGGAGGGAGCCGATGTCCTGTATGGTATTACGATGCAAGAATCGGGTGTGTCGAAACTTGTTTCAGTAAAATTAGAAGATGAACCCGTACTTGCGGAGCAAAGGAGCGAACAAGCATGAGTTTTTTTAAACGATTAAAAGATAAATTAATGGGCAATCCAGCAGAGGAAGAAAAATTAGAAGCAGTTGACAAAGAGCAAGAATATGTTGAATCAGAGGTAGAGGAGTC
>NZ_DAMDAY010000097.1:0-17444 GCF_032093475.1 Lysinibacillus sp.
CAGTGACGGTTGCCGCATTAAACGCCATCTCACTCTTAGCGGATGAGCAGGCGAAAAAATAATGGAGCGGAAGCCCAAAAAGGATCCCAAGGACATGCGTCACGGTTATACGACGGGAGCCTGTGCGACGGCAGTATCAAAGGCAGCATTACTGGCCCTTATTACGAAGGAAGAACAAGAGACAAGTACCATTCATTTACCTATTGGTCGGGATGCAACCTTTACCATTGAAAAATGCACCTTTGAGGAAAATGCAGTGAGCTGTGAAACGATTAAAGATGCTGGCGATGACCCTGATGCCACACATCAGGCACTCATCGTTGGCACAGTAAGCTGGGCAGATACACCAGGCATCCATTTAGATGGAGGAATTGGTGTCGGGCGTGTAACAAAGCCAGGCTTGCCAGTAGCTGTCGGCGAGGCAGCCATTAACCCTGTACCACGTAAAATGATTGTTAGTACTGTCCAAGGTGTTCTGGACGAATTTCACATTACAAGAGGCGTGAATGTGGTGATTTCTGTACCGAAGGGAGAGGAGATTGCTAAAAAGACGTTAAATGGACGACTCGGTATACTTGGGGGCATCTCGATCTTAGGCACAAGGGGAACCGTCGTGCCTTTTTCAAGTTCAGCCTATATGGCAAGTATTGTTCAAGCCATTAGCGTTGCCAAAGAGGCAGGCTGTGAGCATGTCGTGGTAACAACAGGTGGTCGCAGTGAAAAATTTGCGATGAAACAATATCCTCATTTACCAGAAGAGGCCTTTATTGAAATGGGTGATTTTGTCGGCTTTACATTAAAACATTGTAAGCGACTCGGCATCAAACAAGTTTCTCTTGTTGGCATGATGGGAAAATTCTCGAAGGTGGCACAAGGCGTGATGATGGTGCATTCCAAAAGTGCACCCATTGACTTTAATTTTTTAGCGCAACTGGCAGTAGATATAGGAGCAAATGAAGAAACAATAGCACAAGTACGTGAAGCCAACACAGCGTCACAAGTAGGAGAAATAATGATGGACAAGGGCTATGATGCATTTTTCCATCATTTATGTGAGGCTTGCTGCTACTCATCCATCCGTCATATAAAGGGTGGTTTAACGCTTTCTACATCGATCTATTCGATGCAGGGACAATTATTAGGAAGGGCTGATGACATTGCATCGATCGATGAAATTGATTGGGATCGGGGATAACGGATTAGCAAGCTTATACCCTCAATATCTGCAGTTGATTGAAAACTGTGAGGTACTGGTTGGGGGTGAACGTGTCCTTGAATTTTTCCCAGACTTTGCAGGTGAAAAAATCACCATCAAAGGAGGACTTTCAACACTTGTTGAGAGATTGTCAGAAGAAACTAGAAATACAGTCATCCTGGCCTCTGGCGATCCATTATTTTATGGTATTGGGAGCTATCTTGCGAAAAAGCTTGACATAGAGATTTACCCTTATATGAGCTCCCTCCAGCTTGCTTTTGCGAAGATGGGAGAAAGCTGGCAGGATGCTTATGTAACGAGTATTCATGGTCGACCAATGAAAGGCTTGGCACAAAAGATTGATGGGAAAAAGAAAGTAGCGCTTTTAACAGATGCAGAAAATAGTCCAAATGCCCTTGCTCGTTATTTAAAGCATTTTGGTATGACGGAATACCGTGCGTTTGTAGCAGAAAACTTACAGGGTGTTCATGAAAAATACGGCTGGTACTCGCTTGATGAAATGGAAGTCGGTCATTTTTCTCCGTTGAACGTCGTGATTTTAAAGCAAACAATGGAACCAAAATGCTATACACTCGGGATAGATGATGAGGAGTTTTCACAACGAAAGCCAGATAAGGGGCTTATTACGAAAAAAGAAATTCGTGTTTTAAGTTTACAAGCGATGCAGCTTCAAAAGGATAGTGTTATTTGGGATATCGGCACGTGTACGGGTTCTATGGCTATTGAGGCAGGTAAACTGGCTCCAGAGGGACAAGTATTTGCAGTAGAAAAAAATGCACCTGATTTAGAAAACTGTCTTCAAAATCAGCAAAAGTTTCGAGTCGATATAACGGCTATTCATAGTAAAGCACCACAAGGACTAGACAACTTTCCTGACCCTGATGCCATTTTCATTGGTGGCACTGGTGGGGAAATGGTTGAGTTACTGCAATTATGCTGTCAGCGTTTAAAGCCAAATGGGCGCATTGTGTTAAATGCAGCGACAATTGAAAATTTATATAAAGCCGTTGAGGCATTTAAGGCTTGTGGTTTTGCGGTTGACATTTTACAGGCTCAGCTTGCACGCAGCAAACCTATTTTAGATATGACACGCTTTGTACCATTAAATCCAATATATATTATTTCGGCTTATCGAAAGGAAGAAAATCATGAGTAATCTAGGTGTTTTATATGGCTTGGGCGTCGGTCCTGGCGATCCAGAATTAATTACAGTGAAGGCATTTCGTGTGATCCAGGAATCTCCTGTTATTGCCTATCCAAAAAAGCTAAGAGGTAGTAAAAGCTATGCCCATCGTATTGTAGATGTGTATATAAACCCTGACGAAAAAGATATGCTGGGGCTTGTCTTTCCAATGACTAAAGATGAGGCTGTTCTAGAACGTGAATGGACAAAGTCTGTAGAACTAGTTTACGAAAAATTACAAGAGGGCAAGGATGTAGCCTTTGTCACAGAAGGTGATCCATTATTATATAGTACGTTCATCCATATGATGAAATTAATGCAGGAGATGCATCCGGATGTAGAAATCCGTACAGTTCCAGGGATATCCTCATTCAATGGTTCCGCATCTCGTCTAGGAATTGCGCTAGCGGATGGTGATGACCGTGTTGCAATTATCCCTGCGTATGATGATTATGAGGCAATGCGTGAAGCCATTGAAAGCCATGATGCAGTTGTCTTTATAAAAGTGGCAAAAGTAATTGATTTAATGCTTGAGGTGCTACGTGATCTAGATTTACTTGATAAAGCTTCTGTGGTGACAAAAGTAACATCAGATGAAGAAGTCATTTGGGATGTACGGGAGCTAGATGGTGTCGATTTAGAATATTTAACATTAATGGTGGTGCGTAAATAATGAATAAAATCTATATAGTCGGCGCTGGTCCAGGTGATCCAGATTTAATTACTGTTAAAGGTTTACATATGTTACAAACAGCGGACGTTGTGATGTATACAGATTCATTAGTGAGTGAAGACCTCATTGCGAAAGCGAGACCTGATGCAGAGGTCATTCGGACGGCGGGTATGCATTTAGAGGAAATGGTGGCTGTGATGGTTGATCGCGTTAATGCTGGGAAAGTAGTGGCACGTATGCATACAGGTGACCCAGCGATGTATGGTGCGATTATGGAGCAAGTGGCACTTTTAAAAAAAGAAGGCATTGGCTATGAGGTCATTCCTGGAGTCAGCTCTGTATTTGCATCGGCAGCGGCTATTGGTGCTGAGCTAACCATTCCTGATTTAACACAAACACTTATTTTAACACGTGCTGAAGGGCGTACACCTGTGCCAGAATTTGAAAAGCTTCGTGATTTAGCGAGTCATCATTGTACAATTGCTTTATTTTTAAGTGCAACGCTTACAAAGAAAATTGTCAAGGAACTACAAAGTGCTGGCTGGGCTGACGATACGCCAGTAGCGGTAATTCAACGTGCCTCATGGCCAGATCAAAAAATAGTCCGTACGACATTAGTAGAATTAGATGAAGCGATGCGTGTTAACGGTATTCGTAAGCATGCCATGATTCTAGCAGGTTGGGCGTTAGATCCGACTATTCATGATAAGGACCAATATCGCTCAAAGTTGTATGATGCAACCTTTACACATGGCTTTAGAAAAGGTGTGAAGACAAGTGATTGAGTTACAAGAGGGCGTGTTACCAGAAGTTGATCAACGCAATCCCTATGCTGTTGTGGCGATTACTAAGCACGGTGTTCAAATTGGACGTCGCCTACAGCAAACATTTGCAGCCAGTGATTTATATTACATGAGCAAATTTGAACAAGGTGATGAAGCAGAAAGGCATATTCAACTATTTACGGGCACAGTACGCTTATTATTGCCAACGCTATTTAAGCAATACAAAGGGTTGATATTAATCATTTCACTTGGTGCAGTCGTCCGAATGATTGCGCCGATTTTAAAAGATAAAAAGACAGATCCTGGTGTTGTCGTCATAGATGATCGAGGCGAAAACGTTATTAGTGTCTTATCGGGGCATCTGGGTGGGGCCAATGAGCTAACACATGAAGTGGCAGCTGCACTTGGTGCTAATCCGATCATTACAACTGCTTCTGATGTGCAAAAGACCATTCCTGTTGATTTATTTGGCGCACGTTTTGGGTGGGTATGGGATAGTGCCGACAAATTGACACCTGTTAGTGCTTCTGTCGTCAACGAGGAGCATGTGGCGATCGTGCAGGAAACAGGTGAACGTGATTGGTGGATGCGTGACACACCAATGCCAGAGCAAATTAAAATATATCCATCTACACAGGCAGCCATTGATGCCAAACCTCATGCTACCTTATTAATAACAGACCGAATTATCGAGCAAGAGGAAGAGATTCTTCTAGAAAATGGTGTTATTTATCGACCAAAATCCATTGTGCTAGGAATGGGCTGTAATCGTGGTACATCTTTAGAGGAAATTGAACAAGTAATTGATGAAACGTTGGCAGAGCTTAAACTTTCGAAAAAAAGTGTAAGAGCGTTATGTACAATTGATCTAAAGAAAGATGAGCCATGTTTCATAGATATTACAAAGAAATATGATTGGGAGTTCATCACCTATTCACCGGCCGAATTAAATGAAATCGACTTTCCATCACCTTCAGAAACGGTTTTTAAATATACAGGAGCATATGGTGTTAGTGAACCAGCGGCGATGCGCTATGCACAGGTCCAATCACTCATTCTAGAAAAGAAAAAATCAGGTAATGCTACGATTTCAGTTGCTAGATACCTATTTTAAGGAGGAAGTCCATGCAAACAAATCGTTTTGTACTGGCTGGTACGGGCAGTGGCGTAGGCAAAACGACCTTTACTATTGGTCTGATGAAAGCTCTACAAAATAAAGGGAACATTGTGCAGGGCTTCAAATGTGGTCCTGATTATATCGATCCTACCTATCATACGGCTGTAACAGGCAGGGTTTCACGTAATATTGATAGCTGGATGTTCTCGCATGAAGCAGTCCGTGATATTGTGGCACGTGCCAGTAAAGATGCCGATGTATCCATTATTGAAGGAGTGATGGGCTTTTACGACGGCAAAAGTCCATTATCAGATGCGGGTTCTGCAGCAGATATTAGTGTAGTGACAGAGAGTCCGGTTATTTTAATAGTCAATTGTGCAAGTATGGCACGTAGTGTGGCGGCTGTTGTAAAGGGCTTCCAATTGCTCTCAGATAAACCACGAATTGTAGGCGTTATTGCTAACCAAGTTGGCAGTGTGGGTCATTACGAAATCGCCAAGGCCGCTATTGAACAAGAATGTGGTATCCCTGTCATTGGCTATCTAAAGCGGGAGGAAGGGATTGATATTCCAAGTCGTCATTTAGGTTTAGTGCCAGCCATTGAAAGAGGGGAGCTCGATTCCTTTTTTGAGAAACTAGGTGACCTTATGGCTGAGACCATTGACTTAGATCAATTACTTGATTTAACAAGGGCTCCCATGCTTCAAGAATGCGGTCAGCTATTTAGAGAAGAGCCTTCACAAAATATTTGTCTCGCTGTGGCAAGAGATGCAGCCTTTAATTTTTATTATGAAGAAAATTTGGCTTTGTTACGTGCGAAGGGTGCGACATTGCAATTCTTCTCACCACTTGCCAATGAACCTGTACCAGCACAAGCTGATGGCTTATATATTGGTGGAGGCTTCCCTGAAGAATTTGCGGAGACACTTGCTAAAAATATCGCTGTGAAAAATTCGATACGTGAAGCTATCACTAAAGGTCTGCCAACATTAGCAGAATGTGGAGGCTTTATGTATTTAACAGAGGCGATTACCAATAGCCATGGTGAACGTTATGATATGGTAGGTGTCATTCCAGGAGAAGTAGCGATGCAAACAAAATTAGCAGCACTAGGCTATCGTGAAATTTTTGGTACTGCGGATAATTTCTTAATCGGTGCAGAGGAACAAGCGAAAGGACATGAATTCCATTATTCTAAATATAGTGGCTCTCTTCACACCCCTGCCTACGAAACGATTGGACGTTTTGGTAAAAAGCAAGAAGGCTATCAAAGGGGAAATTTGGTGGCTGGTTACACACATTTCCATTTTGTATCAAACCCAAAGCTAGTTGATAATTGGTTAACAGCTTGTAAGAAGGTGAAAAATGATGACTAATTATTTTCCAATTCATATCAATTTAGAATATAAAACAGTTGTGATTGTAGGTGGCGGTCATGTTGCAACACAGAAGGTAGCATCCTTGTTACCAGCAAAGGCCCATATCGTCATTGTCAGTCCTACACTCCATGACACATTACAGCCACTTGCTGAATCAGGGCAAATTACTTGGAAGCAAAAGGAATTTGAACCACGTGATTTGGATGATGCGATTCTCATTATTGCAGCAACGAATGAGACGGCTGTTAACGAAGCTGTACAAGAGGCTGCACAGCATTGGCAATTAATTAATCGAACAGATCAGCAAAGTGAAAGTGATTTCATTACGCCAGCGATTGTTCGCCGAGGTCCATTGGTATTAACTGTCTCAACATCGGGAGCAAGCCCAGCTTTAGCCCGCAAAATTAAAGCAGATTTAGAAGATCAATTTGATGAAATCTATGAAGACTATGTATGCTTCTTACAACAAGCCAGGTTAATGATTGCTGCAAAGTATGACAAGGGCCCACAAAGACGTGCGGCATTGCAAGCATTGCTAGAGCCAAACATTTTGGAATGGACACGTCATGGTGAAATCGATCAACGTGAATCATATTTACAACAATTATTGATGGGAGAAAAGCAATGAAGGATGGAATCGTATATATCGTTGGAGCAGGCCCTGGAGATCCGAAGCTCATTACTGTGTATGGCCTGGAATGTATTCAAAAGGCAGATGTCATCGCTTATGACCGTCTTGTGAATCCTACATTGCTTGATTTTGCAAAAAAGGATGCCGAGCTCGTTTATTGCGGCAAACTTCCAGGGAAGCATCATCTCATCCAAGATGAAATTAATGCATTACTTGTTGAAAAAGCACAACAAGGAAAGGTTGTCACACGCCTTAAAGGGGGCGATCCCTTTGTCTTTGGTCGAGGTGCCGAAGAAGCAGAAATACTAAAAAATCATGGTATTTCGTATGAAATCGTTCCGGGTATTACAGCAGGAATTGCGGCTCCTGCTTATGCAGGGATTCCTGTGACACATAGAGATTTTGCGACAAGCTTTGCTCTTGTGACTGGCCATGGTCGTGAAGAAAAAGGGCAAGATTTCTTAAATTGGCCTGCACTAGCAATTGGCATTGATACCGTTGCTTTTTATATGAGCGTTGGCAATATTGCCTATATTGCTCGAAAATTAATCGAGAATGGACGTAAGGCAACAACGCCTGTTGCAGTCATTGAATGGGGCACAACTGCTCAACAACGAACGATTACAGGGCAACTTGATGAGATTGCAGGCATTATTGAACGTGAAGGGTATCATAATCCTTCTATGATTGTAGTTGGCGATGTAGTCAATGTACGAGAAAAAATTCAATGGTTTGAAGAGCAGGGACTTGCCTTTTCATAATCATTTAGTTGAAGCGCAATAGGAGGAAGTAATATGACAGTCATCGAAGCATTAAAAAAGCGACGAGCAATTCGAAATTACACAACGCAGCCAGTAGAAAAGGAAAAAATTGAACAAATTTTACAGGCAGCAACTTATGCGCCAAATGACCGTATGCGTGAGCCTTGGCATTTTTATGTCATCCAAGATGAAGCCATGAAGCGCTATGAGGCAATGGCGAGTGCTTATTTACAAGAGCGTTTCCCAACAAAGCCGAATTTAGTAGAAAGCTCTTTAAAGGTTGTCCAAACAACGCCTGTAGCGATTGTCGTAACAGCAGATGTGGTAGAAGGTGATGCCGATGCAACGCAAGACAATGTCTTTGCCGTATGTAGTGCCATTATGTCCATGTGGCTGACAGCTGAAGAGCTTGGACTTGGTTTTGTCTGGCGTACACGTGGTGTCGGACTTGTTCATGATCCACGTATGCACGCATTTATTGGAGCAAGTGCTAGTCAAAAAGTAGTCGGAACAATATTTATTGGGTACCCACAAGAGCAAGAACTGAACGACAAGAAGCGCACGCCATTTGAAGAAAAGACAACTTGGCTCTAAGGAGGCTAACAGCATGGCAAGAAAAGGCTTGTTTTTAGTATATACAGGCGAAGGAAAAGGTAAAACGACAGCATCACTTGGTGTAACATTACGCGCGGTTGGCCGAGGCTTAACTGTGCGCTATTTACAGTTCATCAAATCCCCCGAACGTACTTACGGAGAGCAAATTGCCCTTCGTAAACTTGGCGTAGAGATGGAGCAGATGGGTATTGGCTTTACGTGGACAAAAACACCTGAGGAGCATCGTACTGCCTTAGCAAAGGCATGGATAAAAACGAAGGCAGCTCTGCAAGATGAGAGCATCGATTTATTGGTACTAGATGAATTAAACAATGCACTCGCGATTAGCAAGTTTCCAATCGATGATGTCCTACCATTAGCAGAAGTCATCGAGGCTATCCAGCAACGCCCATCTACCATGCACCTTGTCATCACAGGAAGAAGCGCACATCCTGCGTTACTAGCAATGGCTGATTTAGTATCGACCATCGATGCAACAAAGCACTATTATGATGAAGGTATTCCAGCAGTAAAAGGACTAGAATTTTAACAATCCGTTGGATGAAGGGAATAGCCGCGGAGTGAAGGTGAATACCCGCGAAGTGAAGGTGAATAGCCGCGAAGTGAAGGAGAATACCCGCGGAACGAAGGTGAATACCCGCGGAGTGAAGGTGAATACCCGCGGAGTGAAGGTGAATGCCCGCGGAGCGAAGGTGAATACCCGCGGAGTGAAGGTGAATGCCCGCGAAGCAAGGTGAATACCCGCGGAGTGAGGGTGAATACCCGCGAAGTGAAGGTGAATGCCCGCGGGGCCAGAGCATAAACCGCGTTACACCAATAATTACGGAGGAAAGTGACTATGCCAGCAAAATCGATCATGATTCAAGGAACCGCTTCCGATGTTGGAAAAAGTATGATATGTACGGCATTGTGTCGTATATTTTCGGATGATGGATTTCATGTAGTGCCGTTTAAATCACAAAATATGGCCCTAAATTCATTTGTAACAGCTGATGGTGGAGAAATCGGCCGTGCACAAGGGGTACAGGCCGAGGCAGCACGTGTTGTGGCGACGACTGATATGAATCCCATCCTGCTGAAACCGAAGCAAGATATGATGTCAGAGGTCATTGTCCATGGCAAGCATTTTTTAAATATGGATGCCAAAAGCTACCGCAATAATTTTGTTCAGGAAGCGATGCCGATCGTTGAAAAATCAGTACGCACACTCCAAAATACATATGATGTTATTGTGCTAGAGGGGGCAGGTAGCCCAGCAGAGATTAACTTAAAGGATCGCGATATTGCCAATATGCGTATGGCGCATTTAGCAGATGCAGCAGTAGTGCTTGTTGCTGATATTGATCGTGGTGGGGTCTTTGCCTCGATTGTTGGTACATTAGCATTGTTAGATGATGATGAACGTGCACGTGTCAAGGGACTAGTTATCAATAAATTTAGAGGCATGCGTGAATTATTAGATGATGGTTTAGCATGGGTGGAGCGTGAAACAGGCATCCCGGTTCTTGGTGTTATCCCTTATGTAGATGTCAATATTGAAGCAGAGGATTCCCTTGCTTTATCATCACTGCGCTTTAAAAAGCCAAAACGTGGCGAGTTTGCCGTAGATGTTGCGATGATTCGTTTGCCACGTATTTCAAATTTCACCGATATTGATCCATTTTTTGATGAGCCAGAAGTAGGTGTACGCTTAATTGGACATGTTAACGAGCTTGGCACACCAGATTTGCTTATACTGCCTGGTACAAAAAGTACTATGGATGATTTAGCTTGGTTAAAAGAGCAAGGCTTCGATCAAGCCATCCATCATTTACGTGAGCGCGGAACAAAAATA
Source organism: Lysinibacillus sp. (assembly GCF_032093475.1). Classification (NCBI taxonomy): domain Bacteria; kingdom Bacillati; phylum Bacillota; class Bacilli; order Caryophanales; family Bacillaceae; genus Lysinibacillus; species Lysinibacillus sp. The sequence goes on from NZ_DAMDAY010000097.1 coordinate 10,195, forward strand.
ATCGGCATTTGCGGTGGATTTCAAATGCTTGGTGAAACATTGCTAGACCCTGAGGCGGTAGAGGGAAATGGTGAATCTGCTCATGGTCTTGGTTTATTGCCAATGGAAACGATTTTTGTAGGCAATAAAAAAACGGTACAAATGACAGGAACAAGAGGACAGGACACATTGACAGGCTATGAAATTCATCTAGGACGCACGAAAATTTTACGTGATGAAGTATCGCCGTTCTTACAGCTAGAGGATGGCAGAGAAGATGGTGCGGTTAGTCGTGATGAACAAGTGATAGGAACGTATTTCCACGGCCTGTTTCATAATCGTACATTCACTCGTCAGCTAGTTAATGAAATACGAGCAAAAAAAGGGTTAGCAGCTTTACCAAGTGATGTAAAAAGTGACGCCGAACGAAGAGAAGATGCCTATAATATGTTAGCCGAGCATGTTCGAGCCAATCTTGATATGAAAAAGATTTATGAAATTTTAGCATTAGAGGTATCTGTATGACGAGAAAAGGACCGTTAGCCATTAATTATGAGGCTTTATGGCAAGAAGGCATGAAGGACTGGCATGGTAATATGCCTGAGCGTATGGTGAATGATCAGCTAGAGGAGCAATTTTGGGCGCAGTCTGTTGCACGTAAAAAAAAGGGGCAAACAGATCCTTATGCTGCACGTATTTTTCAGGAGCTTCAGAAAAGCATTGAACCACAGCATTCTGTGTTAGAAATTGGCCCAGGCTGGGGTAATTATACATTGCCATTAGCCGAGATAGTAAACAAGCTAACATGTGTGGATAGCTCAGAAAGCATTTTACAATACTTACAACAATGCATGGCTCATCAGGAGCACGTTTCATATGTTCATGCTAAATGGGAAAGTCTAGAGAATGATGAAATGGAACAGCATGATATCGTCTTGGGTGTGAATTGCTTTTACCGCATGTATGAGATTAAATCTGCCTTACACCATATGAATCGACTAGCAAAAAAGCGTGCCATCATTGGGATGACAACAGGGCCTATACAGCCACACTACGAGCGATTATATGAAAAGTATGGCTATGAGATCAAATTCCCGCGCAGAGATTATATAGAATTTTTGAATTTACTGTATGAAATGGATATCTATGCGGATTGTCAAATTATCCCGCTGGAACGTGTCTATGAATATGAAAGCTATGAACAGCTTATAACAACGCAAAGTAAAAAAATACTAACGACGAACTTCCAGCGAGCACATGTGGAGGAATCTCTCCTCCCTTTTATTGAAGAAAAGGATGGGCGATATTATTATCGTCATGATTTTCATGCAGCACTTGTTTCATGGCAACCAAAATAAACGAGAAACCTTTGGAGAAGGCCATTCACCAAAGGTTTTTCTTATGGGGAATGATAAGGTACAATAAAATGATAAAAAAAGAAGTGAGGTGGCATATGTGCAGCTACATTTTTTAGGGACAGGCGCAGGCATGCCTTCAAAAGAACGAAATACGAGTGCATTGATGGTAAAACTGTTAGATGAAGTGAGCGAAATGTGGTTATTTGACTGTGGGGAGGCAACACAGCATCAAATCTTACACACGTCATTAAAGCCTCGGAAAGTAACAAAAATTTTCATTACACATTTACATGGGGATCATATTTTAGGATTACCTGGTTTTTTAAGCTCTCGATCCTTTCAAGGAGGAGATGAACCCCTTACGATTTTCGGACCAGCAGGGTTACAGCAATGGATTGAACAAACATTGGCCTTATCCAAAACTCATTTAACGTATCCACTTCGCTTTGTAGAAGTGCAGGAAGGGCTTATTTATGAGGATGCACACTTTACAATTCGTGCAAGAGAACTTCGTCATGTTGTTCCATGCTACGGCTACCGTATTGAACAAAAGGATTTACCGGGCGAGTTATTAATCGACAAAGCACAAGCACTCGGTGTGCCTAAAGGACCGTTGCTTGGACAATTGAAAAATGGCCAAGATATTGTGCTTGAAAACGGCAAAGTGATTCAAGCGAAGGACGTTGTGGCACCTGCAAAAAAAGGCTTCACCCTGACGATTTTAGGTGATACGAAATATTGTGAAGAGGCCATACAGTTGTCGATGGGTGCTGATATCCTGGTGCATGAAGCCACATTTGACGGCACAACAACGGATTTAGCTGCCAGCTATGGCCACGCTACAAATGTGGAGGCGGCAAAAGTCGCACAGCAAGCGGGTGCGCAGTATTTACTATTAAATCATTTAAGTGCTCGTTTTCTTCCACATGATTTACCTCAATTTTTGGCAGAAGCACAGGAAATTTTCCCTCAAACGCTCCTGACTGCTGACCAAGCCGTCTTTACATGGCAAAACAATCAATTAATTTAATGTCTAAAAAACATCTATTGCTGCTAATAGATGTTTTTTTGTGAAGAAGATAAAGATTCTTAGCCCAAAAAGCTAAAGAACAGCATGACTGACTTTATCGATCAGTTACATACGACACTAGAAAACCTCCAACTATCAGCAGATACCTATATAGGAAAAATATAGTAGGATAAATAGCTTGTTTCACGTATAATTGAAAAAGGGGTGTGGTGAAATGAATCAACAAAAGATGCCACCAGCACTATTACGATTAATCGTTATTTTTCCAAATGTGCTGAGCTATTTATTACTATTCGGTTTAATTATTTTTGTCATGACCAATTATGAAACATTAAAAGCGACGAACAACCTAACCGTTTGGATTATTTTTATTGTTGTACTAGCACCAGCTGCGACATACACGACTTTCAGTATCGTCAAGAAAATTCGAGCGGGACATATGTAAGTGTATTACGTGTTATCACTAGATTTTTTTCTAGGGTAACACTTTTTTTGACAAGTTGTGCTCAATCGACTATATTTTTGTTAGTTACAACTAACATTTGGGGGAGTTAGAATGAAAAAAGATACAAAAGATAAAATTCTTGCTGCTGCCACAACCTTAATGACGGAAAGGGGCTACTCGAATGTGTCGGTGAAAGATATTGCCTCAACTGCTGGTGTTAGCGAAATGACTGTTTTCCGTCATTATGAAACAAAATTGGGTATCCTACAAGCAGTGCTACATCATCATTCTTATATCCCATACTTTGAGCATTTATTTGCGCAAGAGTTATCAGGGGACCTTGCTAATGACTTACAGCAGATTGCCAATACATATCTAGCTTTTATGGAGAAAAATAAACCTATTTTTCTTATTACAACCCAAGATAGAAGTTTGCTACCTGGATTAATGGATACCATTTCGGATAACCAAACGAAGCAATTGCTCCAATTATTAGCTGCTTATTTCCAATCTCAAATCGAACAAGGAAGGATGAAGGAAATAGATACAAAAGGACAGGCTATTGTTTTTTTAACAAGCCTTTTTGGATTTTTTGTATCAAATGCATTATGGGATTATCATTTCTTAAAAGATCAAAGGGATACTTTTGTTCATAATTTAATAACTAATTTTGTGAGTGGAGTTATTGTATAACTTTCACTCACACAACTTTACTATATTTTTTTAAAACAAAATGTTAGTTAGTACTAACATACATAGAAGAGGGGGTTTATATGAATAGAAAAAGAAATTTAATAGTAGCTATTTTACTAGCTGCTGCATTTGTGTCTATTCTCAATCAGACATTATTACTTATTGCTATGCCACCAATAATGGAAGATTTCAAGATAGATGCCAATTTAGCACAATGGCTCACAACTGTGTATTTATTAACAAATGGCATTCTTATCCCGATTACAGCTTTTCTAATCGGTCGTTTCTCGAATCGTTTACTGTTAATAGTTGCCCTCACTTTATTTAGTGTCGGAACTTTTTTAGGCGCATTTGCACCATCTTTTACAGTTTTACTTTTAGCACGAATCATTCAAGCGGCTGGTGCAGGTGTTATTATGCCTTTAATGCAAACGGTATTATTAACGTTGTATCCGAAAGAAAAAAGAGGTTCTATTATGGGATTGGCAGGTCTTGTTACAGGTTTTGCACCGGCAATAGGCCCAACTTTATCAGGATGGATTTTAGAGCAGCTTACATGGAGACATTTATTTTTTACGGTATTACCTGTTTCGGTCATTGTATTGACAGTGGCCACAATTTTTATGAAAAATGTAACGACTAAAAAAGAGCGGCAGTTAGATAGTCTATCAATTGTCTATTCTTCGTTAGGTTGGGGTGGCCTATTATATGGATTCAGTATAGCTGGAGCGGTTGGATTCAAATCGATGCAAGTATTTGTACCGCTAGTAATTGGTGGGATTATGCTTCTTCTATTTATTAGACGTCAGCTTCAATTACCCAAACCGATGCTTGAATTTCGTGTATTTCAATCAAAGATCTTTTCCATTACAACTTTTTTATCGGGTTTGGTTTATGCGCTCATGATCGGCATTCAAATATTATTAACCTTTTATATTCAAAATGTACGTCAACTTTCGGCATTGGAAACAGGGCTGGTGTTATTGATAGGTGCCCTTGTAATGGGCTTTATGTCTCCAGTGACCGGTAAAATTTTTGATAAGGTTGGAGGAAAAGGCTTGGCACTTGTAGGCTTTACAAGCATTTTACTTGGCTCAAGTTTTTTAATGTGGGTATCAATGCATACAAAACTCTGGCTCATTGCAGGGACATTTACAATCATTTCTTTTGGTATATCAATGATCATGATGCCACTTACAACTGCAGGCATGAACGCTTTACCTACCCATTTGATGGCACATGCGACAGCAGTTAATAGCACGCTGCGTATGGTTGGGGGAGCATTGGTAACAGCATTGCTGGTAACAATCATGAGTACCGTGTCAACATTACAACAGCCAATGGATGCAGCTAACGCCTTGTTAAATGGAATCCGTGCGTCTTTCTTTGTGACAACATTATTGAGTGCCATAGGGTTACTATTATCTTTCTACTTAAGTAAAGAAAACAAGGCTGAATAACCATTACGCTTGTTTCATTCAAATGCACTGCGCATAAAAATAGCCCACCTAGAGAAACTAAGGCAAGAAGAGACTTCGCAGTTATAGAAAAGAGAGGTGCTTTTTGTGAATCCAATCAATTGTGATTTTTCACCGATGAAAGAAACATTAAAGGATGAGCTTCTCCAAGTAATTTTGTCCTTGCAGCAAAGTGTTGAAGAAATGGATACAAATACGAATTGTCTTCTCGGCAATTTTGAAAAAATTAAAGAGAGATTTATGACAATTGAAATGAAGGCGGCTACGTTTTATTTAAATTGTTATCTTTCCCCGTTTACAGAAAAGTATCCGGAATTGTCGCATAGTGTGCAAAATATGTCATTGAGAAGGCATGGTGGTTTAATTGTAATTCAGCGACAAGATGCTTTAGAGGCTTTCATTCAGCCTGGTATTCATATCGGTGCAGATTTAACTCATTCCTTATTAGAATCTATTTTCTTCCCGGGCAATCCGTTACATGATGGGGCAGTGTTAGTCAATCGTAATCAGATAGAGTCAGCAGCCAACGTACTGCCACTGTCAGAGCGTTACACGGGTGAAAAAAAATTAGGAACAAGACATCGAGCTGCGCTAGGATTAAGTGAGATGAGTGATGCTCTTGTAATGGTTGTTTCCGAAGAAACAGGCAAAATCTCCTTCGCCTTTCAAGGCAATCTATATCCCATTTCAACACCTGGCATCATATAGGGATATTCCCTATGAATAAATATCTCAAATTCAAGATATTTTTCTTGCTAAGTTATCACTTGCGTGGTAAAGTGATAACTGAAGGGAGGATGAAGTCGTGAGAAATCATACATTAGGCTCATTAACATGGATTCGTATGATGCGCTTTACAACCCAAAGTAATCAGCTATCGAATGAATTTTTAAAACGTTTTGATTTAACAACAGCACAATTCGATGTTCTGATTCAAATTCAAACTTATGCACCTATTACACAATCTCAATTAGCAAAGAAAGTAACGGTTACTCAAGGGGGCATGTCTCGTATGCTTGCCCGACTTGAAAAAGAGGGACTAATTGAGCGTAAGCAAAATTGGAAGACTAAAACAATTTCATTGACGGCAAAAGGGGAGCACATGATTCAAGCTGCAACCCCCAGTCAGCTTCACTTCCAGTCCTCATTTTTTGAAGAAGTGTTAACAGATGAAGAACTAAAATCTTTATATAAAGTCATGACAAAGCTTGAAAAGCATAGTCGAGAAAAAAAATTGCCACCTGTGTAATTTTTTTTGCATCGTCACTTGCTTAGTCAAGTGAAAACGAGAAGGAGGAAATTGAGGATGCACAAATTAAACGGACACCATCATATTTCGATGCTGACGAAAAATGGCAAACAAAATAATCATTTTTACACTAAAATTCTAGGGCTACGCCGTGTGAAAAAAACAGTAAATCAAGACTCACCATCTATGTATCACTTATTTTATGGTGACTTAACAGGAGCACCTGGTACTGAATTGACATTTTTCGAAATGCCGGTTGCGGGACGTACAGTGAGAGGGACGAATGCCATTACACGTATTGGCTTACTCGTACCAAGCTTTGAAAGCTTACTTTATTGGCAGGAGCGTTTTCAAGAGCTAGGAGTTGAACATAGTGGCCTCACATCGTATGCAGGTAAAGATGCGTTATTTTTTGAAGACCACGAAGGATTACGGATGGTGCTGTTAAACCATCAGGGGAAGGAAGCGCCTGCTCAATGGCAAACATGGGATGGCACAGATATACCAGAAGAACATCGCATTTTAGGGATGGGTACAATTGAAATCACTGTACGTTATTTACAACGAACAGTAAATTTACTAAAAGATTTATTTCACTATTCAGTGGTTGAAGATGATGACAAAGAAGCCATTCTGCAATCAAGTGAAGGGGAAGTGCATGGAGAAATTGTCGTCAAGGAATTAGAAGGGCCAAGCGAGAAACCTGGTAAGGGCAGTATCCATCACCTTGCATTACGTGTCTCAACCGTTGAAGAGTTACGGCAATGGGAAGATAAAATTAAGGAGCGAGGATTGGAGAGTTCAGGTGTCGTTGATCGTTATTATTTCCACAGTCTTTATTTTAGAGATCGTAACGGTATTTTATTTGAAATAGCAACAGATGGCCCAGGGTTTACAGTGGATTCCGCCATCGAGGACCTAGGAAAAGAGCTCGATCTTCCACCGTTTTTAGAACAGAAACGTGCGGATATTGAAGCGATTTTAGAACCACTTGATTAAGGAGAGAGAACATGATGGA
>NZ_DAMDAY010000098.1:0-13240 GCF_032093475.1 Lysinibacillus sp.
CCGAGGGGATGTCGGATCTAGTTGTATCGCCGGCTTCCAGCACGACCGGCTCTCTGGTAGATACAAGGCTCTAGAACCTTTAACCTCATCAACGTTTTCATATATTTAGTTGTTAAATTTTCATTACGCCGCCAGTTGAGGCGTTCGTCACTAATTTTGAATATCTTGCTAGCCAACCTCGTTTAATTTTTGGCTCAAAGACTGGTAATTTTGCACGACGTTCAGCTAAAACTTCATCTGAAACTTGTAAATTAATCGTACGATTTGGTAGATCAATTTCAATAATATCTCCATTTTCAACTAAAGCGATTGGACCACCTTCAGCTGCTTCTGGTGAAATATGTCCAATTGAAATACCTCGAGATGCTCCTGAGAAACGACCATCTGTGATTAAAGCAACCTTTGTACCAAGACCACGACCTTGAATCGCAGAGGTAGGTGCAAGCATTTCTGGCATCCCCGGGCCACCTTTAGGTCCCTCGTAGCGAATGACGACTACATGGCCCTCTTTAACTGTTCCATTATCAATATTCTCTTGGGCTGCTTCTTGTGAATCAAAAACGATTGCTTCGCCTTTGAATACTTGGATGGAAGGATCAACCGCCCCTACTTTAATAACAGAACCATCCGGTGCGATGTTACCGAATAATACGGATAACCCACCTACAGCACTATATGGATTGTCTTTTGTTCGAATGACTTGATCATTCGTGATGTGATAATCTTTAACAAGTTCTCCCATTGTCACTCCTGCAACTGTAGGACGATCTGGGTGAATAGCACCTGGAATCGTTGTTAATTCGTTAATAATAGCGCTAACTCCACCGGCTTTATTGATGTCATCCATTGAAATATCCGAAGCAGGCATAATTTTTGCTAAATACGGTACGCGTTCCGCTACTTTATTAATATCTTCAATGTTATAGTCTATTTCTGCTTCATTCGCAATGGCTAATGTATGAAGAACAGTGTTTGTTGAGCCACCCATTGCCATATCAAGAGCAAATGCATCATCAATAGCTTCTTTTGTAATAATATCGCGTGGCTTAATATCTTCTTTTACCATACGAATTAATTGTTTAGCTGCTTCTTTAATCAGCTGGTGACGCTCTTCAGAAGTAGCTACGATTGTACCATTCCCTGGTAATGCGACACCTAGCATTTCCATTAAGCAGTTCATGGAGTTTGCTGTAAACATACCTGAGCATGAACCACATGTTGGACATGCATTATTTTCAATATCTAACAGCTCTTCAGCTGACATTTTCCCTGATTTATGAGCCCCTACTCCTTCAAAAACTGATGTGAGGGAAAGCTGCTTACCTGTAGCAGAGGTACCGGCCTCCATTGGACCACCCGAAACAAAGATAGATGGTACATTCGTACGAACCGCTGCCATAAGCATACCAGGTGTAATTTTGTCACAGTTTGGAATATAAAAAACACCATCAAACCAGTGTGCATTAATAACCGTCTCAGCTGAGTCTGCTATAATTTCACGACTAGGTAATGAATAACGCATCCCAATATGCCCCATTGCAATACCATCATCGACACCAATTGTATTAAATTCGAATGGAATACCACCCGCTTCAATAATAGCTTCTTTCACTACATCAGCGAACGTACGTAAATGAACGTGACCTGGTATTATGTCGATATAAGAGTTACAAACCCCAATAAATGGTTTGCCTAAATCTTTTGCTTTTACTTTGCCTGTTGCATATAAAAGACTTCGATGTGGCGCTCGATCTACGCCTACTTTAATCATGTCACTTCTCATTTTAAACGCCCCTCATTGCTTTCCATACTTTGTTCGTCACTATAATCAAAATGTTCTGTCTCTTTTGTTTTTATTTATAGATTAACAGCTTTCTAGTCGATCACTGCTGTAACGAACGTGTTAAATTGTTGTTATCATAGTACGAAAAAAAGGTCTCGTCAACACTATTTTTTGAATTGTTTAAACAATTCAAAAAATCTGTCAAAATTGAAATCGTTTACATGCTGATTAAGCATAAGTTTTATCTCGCTTTGATAAAAATTTTGACATTTCGTTCAAATTTAAATTTTTCTGATAAAAACAAAAATGAATAAATAATAGACCTACCAAATACTAGGACAAGGTGGAATCATATAAAAATAGAGAGAGCGCTTACAATAGAAACAGTTTTTTTAAGTATCCTGTAAAAAATACTTGATCTGGATCATACTGCTGCCGAACCGTTAAAAACTTTTCGATCTCCGGATATAACTCATACACTTTTTGTGCTGTTAAATGATGTTGTTTTCCCCAATGAGGACGACCTTCATATTTTTGCATCAATGTATGCACCCATTTAAAATAAGGCTCCTCCGACATCCCTTTATACATATGAAAAGCTATAAAGGCTGACTCACGCCCCTGCGTAGGACTTAAAAAACCTGCTTCACCCGCAGTTGTTCGACACTCTAATGGAAAATGTACATCAAAAAGGCCTTTTTTAAAGGTTGCATGAATTTCTTCTAAACAGGCTTCAAAGTGAGATAACGGGATGGCATATTCACTCTCTTGAAACTTTACACTACGAGGTGAAGGATAAATTTCATAGCTTATTCCTACTTTTTCACTTTCCACGACATTAGCAGCAGCTATTTTACTCATCGTACCACTAAACGAAGGTTTCCATTTACATAGCTCTGACATAGCAAAGAAAGCACCATTTTCTACTATTTGAAGTTTTAGAGTTTCAATTCTCTTATTCCATTCACTTTGATAGATAGGCGCTACAGCATTCATTCGCTTTACTTGAATCGTCTCACTGCCAGGGAAATAAAACCACTCTACATGTCGATGTAGACGAATATCCTCAGCAAATGTAGTAAGTCCATTGCTCAATGTCTCTCTTGCCCCCACATAATGTAAGCCATATAGTGGCATTACCTTGACCGTAACTTTGACAAGAATACCAAGCATACCTAATGATACATGAAGGGCTTCGGATACATCGTCCATCCCTCTCCTGTGCTCATGATAAGTACCCTTTCCATCTACAAAGCCCCATGCCATAACTGCAGATGACAATGAACCTAGTGTAACACCTGTACCATGTGTGCCGGTCGATACTGCCCCTGCAATCGTTTGCTCCTGAATATCCCCCATATTGATTAAAGCAAAGCCATGTTTTGCCAGCATTGGACCCATTTCATAGAGATAGGTTCCAGCCCACAAAGTTGCCTCCTGCCTTTCCTCATTTACAGCAATTAATCCACGCATATTATGTAGGGAAATAGCTATATGCTCCGGCATTGCCACAGCGCTAAATGAATGAGCTGCACCTGTGACACGAATCGATTTTCCTGTTTCGCGTGCTTGTTTTACAATAGTTGAAACTTCTTCAATAGAATGTGGTGCATACATTTCGCTTGGATATGAAATAACATTCCCTGCCCAGTTAGTCCATTTTTCTCCATTTCGCCATTTTTCTATAGAAAACATTGGCCATCCCCCCTGTAAGTTGTGTAACGCCCGATATACTTGTCCCCTCGAATACCATGTAGCACTTGGAAACGCTCACAAAGCTCTCCTGCTTTGGCATGTCGAAAATAAATTGTATCGCCAATATTGACCGTTTTTCCTTTGACCTTAATAGGTGTTTGCACCTCACCGGCTCCCTCTAAGGTAAGATATGCGAATGTGGTAGGTTCATAGAATACTGGCAAGCGGTCCATGTTTACTGCACCTGAAGCCGTATAGCCCCCTCCGTGACAAACAACGATATTTTTTTCAGGCTTTCTCGTCACCCTTAAAGCAAATCCAGCTGCTTTTTCTAGCTGTAAATGAGTAAATTGATCGAATAGTCCAGGAGCGTAAAATGCAGATCCTACAGTAATTTCTGTCACTTCTTTTTGCTTGGCGGTGTAAGACATACTCCCAGAGCCACCACCATTAACAAAGCGTAGGTTTGGAAAATACGCTTTAATATGGGCAATAGCTAGTCGACGGAATTGTGTAACTTGTTTTTTGGCCTGCACTTGCATGGCGTCTATGACCCTACCTTTTAAAGCATTTGCAGGACGATTACCAACCCCTGCAATTTGGGCCTCATAGCCCATCGCTCCAACAACTTCTAGGAAAGGATTTTTTTGAATAGCTTGTAAGAAAGGAGTTAACGTCTCAAGCGAATATAATGAGGAACGCTTTGTTCCAAAATACAATACTTTAAAATCATTCGACACATTGATATCGATACAGATTTGTACACGTACATCTATTTCTTCCCCTAACCTCGCCAATAATTGGACATGTTCCTGTCGATCAACCATAAAAGTAACCGTTTTTCCTTCTTTGACGAAATGCAACAAGCGGCGAATAGACGCTTCCTCCATTACCGGATAGCCTAGTAATACATCATCAAATTGCTGCTGAAGTAAGAAAATCGTCTCGGCAGCCGTGAACGTCATAAATCCTACAACCTGTGCGAGGTTTTTTTGAACATACCGGAGCACGTCGACAGAACGAATCGATTTTGTCGCAATGCGAATTTGTTTCTCGCCACAGGCATCTTGTACAATTTGGATATTTTTATCCAGCGCATCTAAGTCCAACCATGCAAAAGGTCTCTCCACATCAATGAATGCTTGATCTAATCTTAGCGTCATCATACCCCTCCCCTATATGTCTATGTATTTGACATTTGGCAGAAAAATCCCTCTTTTCAGTTATTTGGTCAAAATAAAAACAACCGTGAGCTGCAAATAATTTACACGACACGGTTGTTTTAGAATGAGACAAACATTTTATTCACCTTTCTATTTAATTGTTACGTTGTGTATAAGAAATCGGCTGCAAGATTTAGTAAAACTAACAAATGCAAACCAGCGATAAGAAAACCTTGACGATTCAAACGTTTCATGACAGCCATATTCATAAATAACACGCTCCTTTTCCTACATTATAATCGTTTTAAACAAAATTTTCAAACTATTCAAAAAGTGATGATTTTCCCATTTTTCCTTTCACTAAAATGAAAAATGATTAGGTAACTATGAATAATAGCCTATAACAAATACGGAAAATGAACATGCATATAGGTGATAGGTAATTGAAATTCTGCATCAACAAAAATGTGGGTTGTCGCGAATGAACAGGCTGTTTTTGCAAATAATTTAGTTAGATGGTTGATTTTATACTACTTACAATGGGGAGTTGGCGTAGATTGTAGATACTGGTACAAATTTCATTTGTGAACATACTATAGAAGTAAGCGATTCATTCGATGTATGGACCATATAGAAGTATTGTATTTAATGTGGACATTTTCACAATAAATTATGCAGAAGGTTTGGCTGTCATCCCTCCAGCCAACGCAAATTAGGCATCATACCCCAGCCTAATTTAAAGCATGTAATAATTACTAAACAAGATCAATGCGTTTAATCTACTCTATTCAGGGTATAACTAAGTAATCGCCATTATATCTTAATTTTAAGGAGATGAAAATAATGATTAGTTTCATTTGGTATTTAATCATCGGAGGAATTCTTGGATGGTTAGCTGGCGTAATTTTAGGTAAGGATGTACCTGGTGGCATCATTGGGAATATTATTGCAGGTATTGTTGGTTCTTGGATTGGTAGTATGGTTTTAGGGAACTGGGGTTGGAAAGTAAGTGATTTCTACGTATTCCCAGCACTAATTGGTGCTATCGTGCTGATCTTTATCGTCAGCCTTATTCTAAAAGGTATGCGTAAAGCAACTTAAATATGTAATAAAGAGCCATCCAATGTGATGGCTCTTTATTATTCATTATTTATAAGAACAGCCGCTTTGAGATCATCATGATAATCATCATATAATTTGTAGTAATACAACACATCTTCTACATATTCTTTGCTATGGTTGTATTCAAAAACAGCGTTCTTAATATTCCCTTTTGCAGCACCGTATTTAGATAAGTAATTAGCTGCGCTAAATACCGCATCCTCTATATCATATGGGTCAGCTATGCCATCTCCATTTGCATCTACGCCAAATCCTCCATATTTTGCAATGGTTTCTGGGTTCATTAATTCTGCCTTCGTGATATTACCTTTACCTAGCCCTGAACAAGTGGGATGCTTCCAACCAACGAATGTGCAAGGCATGAATTGCAAATGGCCTTCTGCTCCTGCTGACGAAACCATCGTTTTTATAGTAGAAAAACGTGTTTCAATTCGATGGTGTGCTGCAAGTAATGTCCATGGTACACCATATTTCTCCTCAGCCGCTACATATATAGGTATGTATTTCTCTGGAATATTCATATCGAAATGTTGTTGAATTTCTTCAATCGCCTTTTGTTGCGCGAGTTTTTCGAAAATCGGTAGTGTTTGAAGTTCCTTCCACGCAAAAAATGTCAGGACATAAACAGTTATCGCTATAGGAATTAATAATGCTATCATGCCCAATTTTGTGGCTGATGATAACATCGGTTTGTTATTCTTTTTCTTTGCCATAAGTCACACCTAATCTAGTATTCTTCATCCATTTTACCAAATTTTACGATATAGGTAGTAAATCTTTTGAAATTATGTACTTTATTAAACAAGATTACTATTTTCACTACGAAAGCGGTTGAAAGGTTTGGGAAAAATATAGTAAAATACAGATTGATTAATTTTATGGATAATAATAGGGAGGAATTTATTTTGTGGAAAGACTTTAAAGAATTTGCGATGAAAGGCAATATTGTCGATCTAGCAGTTGCAGTTGTTATTGGTGGTGCTTTCGGTAAAATTGTTACCTCCTTAGTTGAAAATATCATTATGCCATTAGTTGGTGTTTTAACAGGTGGTATTGATTTAACAAAGAGCTTTGTCTTTGGCTCAGGTGAAGCCCAAGTCAATTTAGGTGTATTTCTACAATCAATCATTGATTTTTTAATCATTGCATTTGCTATTTTTATGGCCTTACGAATCATGACGAAACTCACTCGTAAAAAAGAGGAAGCTGTTGTTGAAGAACCAGCTCCTGAACTGGATGCTAAAGAAGAGCTCCTCAAAGAAATTCGCGACTTGCTAAAAAAAGAACAAGCCTAACATAAGGGTCAAAAGCATCTGTCACATTGAGGCAGATGCTTTTATTTTGAGCTTCTATGTTGAAATTTACTTCTTTTGGTGGTCACTGCTTCCTTTCATAGTATTACCACTTCATAGTATTACCACTCTCCCTTCGTTTTATTTGACGTCATCACATTCTATACCCTACTATTCCTACTTGATTAACAATAAATAATCTAGCTAATTTTCTGAAATCACCCTTGTTCTTCTTGGGTATCCATGTTAAATTGGTAACAATTATTGAGAATACTATTAAATTGAAAGCGAAATTTGTCGCTTTTAATAATATTGGAGAAAAGAGTGACGTCATGACATTAAACAGAAGTATTGAAACAAAACTTGTACAACTAGGAAATTTAAGTGATCCGGCAACAGGTGCTGTGAGTCCACCAATTCATTTATCAACTGCTTATAAACATGGAGGAATTGGAGAATCTACTGGCTTTGACTATACTCGTACAAAGAATCCAACACGTGCTCTTTTAGAAGCAGGGATTGCAGATTTAGAAGGTGGCGACATGGGCTTTGCCTGTAGCTCTGGGATGGCTGCCATTCAACTAGTCCTATCCATATTTAAACCAGGCGATGAATTAGTGGTGCCAGATGATTTATATGGCGGTACATATAGACTTTTTAACTTCTTCCAAGAAACTTATAATATCAAAGCTGTCTATTCAAAATTTGAATCACTTGAGCAAGTGGAAGCATTAATTAATGAAAATACACGTGCATTATTTATTGAAACACCGACAAATCCCCTTATGCAGGAATTTGATTTACAAGTGTATGCAGAATTAGCACATAAGCACGGAGCTTTATTAATTGTCGATAATACCTTCTATACTCCTTACTTCCAACGTCCGATCGAATTAGGGGCAGACATAGTAGTACATTCTGCTACGAAATATATCGGTGGACATAATGATGTCTTAGCTGGTCTAGTAGTAGCGAAAGGCGCAGAATTAGCAGAACGTATTGGTTTTATTCATAATGGCAGTGGAATGGTGTTAGGGGCGATGGATTCATGGCTGCTTATTCGCGGCTTAAAAACAATGCATCTTCGATTAAAACAACATGATGTGAATGCGAAAGCAATTGCTGCTTATTTAGAGGAAGAGGAATTAGTGACAGATGTACTTTATACAGGAAAAGGTGGTATGTTGTCATTCCGTTTGCAAAAGCCTGAATGGATTGATCCATTCCTTCGTAACTTAAAGTTAATTACATTTGCTGAAAGTCTAGGTGGTGTCGAAAGCTTTATTACGTATCCGGCTACACAAACACATGCCGATATGCCTTATGAAGAACGTGTTGAACGCGGCGTTTGTGATCGTTTATTACGCTTCTCTGTTGGTATTGAGGAAGCAGAAGATTTAATTGCAGACTTACGTCAAGTGTTCGATATCCTTAGAAAAGAGGCATAAAAAATGAAGCAACATATTGAAACTAGTCTCATTCACGCAGGGGTTCGCGATGGCTATGCGAATCAAAAAGGGGCCGTCAACGTTCCTATGTATCTATCATCTACGTTCCACCAAGAAAGTATTGATGAGTTTGGCGAATATGACTATGCACGCTCTGGCAACCCTACGAGAGATGCGTTAGAAAAAGCTATTGCCGAGCTGGAAGGTGGCGTTCGTGCTCATGCGTTCTCTTCTGGAATTGCGGCCGTATCAGCAGCACTCATGTTGTTATCACAAGGTGACCATATCGTCGTGACGGAGGATGTATATGGAGGTACGTATCGTTTTGTAACGAAAGTGTTACCACGTTTTGGCATTTCCCATAGTTTTGTGGATTTTACAGATATAGCTGCAGTTGAGGCAGCGATAACCCCTGCTACAAAACTATTATATATGGAGACACCATCGAACCCAACATTAGGTATTACCGACATTCGTGGTGTAGTGGCACTTGCGAAGCAACATCAATGTCTTACATTTTTAGATAATACTTTTATGACCCCATTACACCAGCGGCCATTAGAACTTGGTGTTGATGTAGTCATTCATAGTGCAACAAAGTTTTTATCTGGCCATTCTGATATCATTGCTGGCTTAACAGTCACAGCTGATGAAAAGCTAGGACAAGAGCTATATTTTATCCAAAATTCATTCGGAAATATTTTAGGTGTACAGGATTCTTTCACACTATTACAAAATATTAAAACAACCGATGTACGCTTTAGTCGTTCTGCTGAATCTGCTCAAAAAATTGCAGAATTTTTAGCTAGTAACCCACTGGTGGAACAAGTCTACTATCCTGGACTTGCCTCACACCCAGGATATGCCATTCATCAGCAACAATGTACAAGTGCTGGAGCTGTATTATCTTTCCGTCTACCAAGTTATGCAGCTGCAAAAGCATTAGTCGAAGCGATGACAATTCCTGTTTTTGCAGTCTCACTTGGGGGAGTGGAATCAATTCTTTCCTACCCAGCAAAGATGAGTCATGCTGCTATGGAGCCTGAGGAGCGTGCAAAACGTGGGATTACAGATGGCCTTTTACGTTTTTCTGTAGGGCTTGAGCATGTAGAGGATTTAATTGCTGATTTCACACAAGCTTTGGAGATTGCTGCACGAGCATAATTGAAGAAACATGAAAACCGCGCCTAGTATGACGCGGTTTTTATTATTGAACGCTCAATTTTCCACCTTGGCTAATAAACGATATAAATAATCCCCATGCCCCTTCGCCAACAATGCATCTTGCTCTACCGAAATCCAATAAAAAGAAAATAGTAAGTCTCCTTCGTTCAATCCCGTTGGATGATGCTGCCAAGAATCTGGTGATTCATTCGTGGTTAAATGGTAAAAATATCGTTTCTGTAAAATACCTGACGGATGATTAAAGTAATCCTGTGCAATGAGTCCCTGGACGACAAGCGATGTGAGACCTGTCTCCTCCAACATTTCACGCTTCACTGCCTCTAATGGTGTTTCACCTTCCTCAACTGTACCTTTTGGAACTTGAATACCTGCCCCTATGGTATTTTGTTCAAATACGAGTACTTGTATTTGTTCCTCACGTTCTCTCGTAATATAGCCAAATGCTTTTTCAACTACTTGCATGAAAGTAATCCCCCTCTACTGATTGGATATTACAATAAAGATAAAAATTGGATTTTCAGGTGAAAAGTGTTGACACTTATTATACGATAGATACACGAAAATGACATTACTTTTGTACAGAATTTCCTAGTAAAAGTTGGTTTTAAATATATGAAGGTAACGCAGCTCCTGAAACTTAAATAGTTTATTATTATCTTTTTGAGACACTAGCGTTTTAATAAACATATCATATGGTAAAAGCCTGATGCTCGTGAAGAAATGGCGATGATATTGTGCAGACTTCTCAACAAGTTAAAAGTGTTTTGCGCAATATTATCAGTCGCCAGAGTTATACTTAATAAGATAAAGATTTTAGTTGAGATATCTTTTTCTTAAAATAACTGGCCCTCGTAGGATTAGCGATTCAGGAAAAAAGACAGAATTTAATCAACAAGCTTTGTCGATTAAATCTGTCTTTTTGATGTTTTTGAATATACAGCCTTACATTAAATGGTCTTCTTAGTCAGCTATCGATATAATTAAATTTTACCAGATAGAAACTCGGTCCTCCGGGGCTACATACATGCCATCTCCCGCCTTAATTCCATAGGTATCATAGAATTGCTGGAAGTTTACAATCGTACGGTTTACTCGAATTTTATTGGCTGAATGTACATCGTTTTTGCTCAGAACCGCTGCAAATTCTTTTGTAGTTGTGGATTTCCACATTTCTGCATTACTTTCGAAATAGGCTTTATAATCAGGATTACTCATTTGAGAGACAACTTGTAGTGAAGCAGCCATCCCACCTAAATCAGCGACATTCTCGCTTAGTGTCAGCTGCCCGTCGTTCAATACTCCTGGAATAATCTCAATAGCATTATAAAACTCAATCAATTTCTGATTTTTATCTTTGAATTTCTCAAAGTCCTCATCTGTCCACCAGTTATTTGCATTTCCATGTTCGTCGTAGGCAGATCCGTTGTTATCAAAAGCATGGCTTATTTCATGACCAATAACCATGCCAATAGCACCATAGTTTTCTTCAGGTTTAGCGTTAATATCATAGAAAGGAGCTTGCAGAATACCAGCAGGGAATGTAATTTCGTTATTAAGAGCATTGTAGAAAGCATTTACAGTGTATACGCTCGTTACCCATTCTGATCTATCCACCGGTTTTCCTAGCTTAGCTTTCGTGTTCTCAATGTATGCTTTGTTTACTGCAAAGGTATTAGAGAACAGTGAACCGCCTTCGTCATAAGTCTTGATCGCTACGTTATCTAATGTCGCATCCCACTTATCTGGGTAACCGATTTTAACGATCATAGTATCCAGCTTTTTAATAGCTTTCGCTTTTGTTGTTTCAGACATCCAATCAAGAGATTTAATTCTCTCTTCATACGTAGTAATTAACTTCTCTACCATCTGCTCAACATCTTTTTTAGCATTTGGTGAAAAATGTTTCTCGGCAAACATTTGCTCCAAATATCCGCTCATTGTACTCGTTGTTAGGGCTACAGCGTTTTCCTGTTCTGTTTTTTCTCCTGTAACTCCATATAACGTTGCAGCAAACTCATTAGCAGCGTCCCCAAATTCATCTGATAGTAAACTGCCTGTTGCCATAAGTAATTGCACTTTCGAGTAAGCTTTAAGCACATGAAGGTTCGTATCATTCAAGACTTCCGCACCTTTTTCCGCCAGCTTTAAATCGAATACGATTACTTTATCAGCACTGTCGACCTTCATAGATGTCAAGACTTGCTTCATATCTACAGTTTTAAACATGTCATCGAATTGTTGAATTGTATATGGATTATAATATTTATTAACATCGCCTTGTTCATGAGGATCGAGCGACACAGAAGCTAAGCTTTTTTCCATTTCGTAAACTTGCTCAGCAAGTGCTTTCGCTGTAGACTCTTCCTCGCCAGATACTACAAGAAGTTTTGTCATATATTCAATATAGGCATTTTTTGCATTTGCATCTTCCGTAACAAAACTGTTCTTATCCAAACCAGTTGCTAATCCGGCGTAATACAATGCATTTTCACTGCTGTTCTTTGCATCGTTCATGATGGCAAAGCCGAAAAGTGAGCTTAGTCCTAATTCTTTTTCTTGAGCAAGATCTGCTTGAACAAGTTCATCAAGAGTTTTAGCTTCGTTAATTGCCTTTACATATTTTTGGATGGGCTCAATCCCCTGCTTATTTCTATTTTTTGTATCTAACGCTGTCGAATAGAAGTCGGCAATTTTTTGTTCCTTAGTGCCTTCTGCAAATTCTTTACCAGAGAGCGCGTTTATTATTTCTTCAATTTTATCGGTATTTTCCTTTTGAAGCTCAGGGAAACCACCACCCATGATTTCTCCTACCGGAATTGTTGATTTATTTAACCATTCTTTATTGATTGCTTCATAAAAATCATCATTTAAATGTGAGCCTTTAAGTGACCATATTCTAGCGATGATGTTTTGGAATTCAGCAATCGTAATCGTGTCATTTGCACCTAAGGTACCGTCAGCGTTACCCGTCAGGACGCCTGCTTTTGTCAGTTTATCGATATCTTTTTTTGCCCATGCAGGTACATCTGTAAACTCAATGTCAAATGTTCCACTGCGAAGGTCATTGCCAACTGGCTCTGGCAATTCACCGAATGCTCTGCTCAACATGACTAATGCTTCCACTTTCTTAGCTGGCTCATTCTCTCTTAAATCTCCGTTTTTAGAGCCTTGTATTACAGTTGCTTTGTTAATTCCTGGTTGATAAGCATCTGCTGCTGTCAACAAGGTTGTAACGATATCTCCTCTTGTCGCTACTGGCGATGTTTCATCGGCATACACCGATACGCTAACGGATAGGACCATTATTATGGTCATGAGTAAAGATAAAAACTTCTTTTTCATCGTCGTGCTCCTCTAGTGTATTTTGTATAAATAAAGATAAATAGGTAGAATTTAGAGTTTCTACCATCCGTCTATTGTAGTTGATTTTCTTTAGTTTGAAAATATGTAAGTGGCATTTTCATTTTAAGCGGGATAATCTAGTCCGTTTTTTCGCGAAGGTAACTCATCAATAAGGTCGCTTTTTTAGTTAGCACAGTTAAGTACTGCTTT
>NZ_DAMDAY010000098.1:13250-17361 GCF_032093475.1 Lysinibacillus sp.
GCTTTAAATAAAAAACGATGATCAATTTTCTACGATTAGAAAATTGGCCTTTATAAAGCACAGTGCATTTACTTAATACACCAAGCCTATAATAGACTTGCACCATCTATTGCTCTCTCTTAAGCTTTTTATACGAACAAATTCAATCTTTATGTAAGATGTAGATGCTCTGCCTGGATTACAAGTGCTGTTAATCCTGTCATACTGCCTGATTCGTGCGCTTGTCCTTGTTGCCAAAGTACACCCTCTCCTGTTTTTATAACCATCTTTTCTCCATCTTCACCGCAAACCCAACCTTCACCCTGAACAACAATAAATAGCTGTGGAATGGGGGCTTCATGCATACCTACGACACCACCTGGTTCAATAAATATCAATCCAATACTGGTAGGTTCTTCTGTTTTCATGATCTTTCGATAAAAAGCATCCACTGAATTATAATGGATGATTTCATTAGCTACTTCTTGTGTGAATTGTATTCGTTTCATTCATTCTTCGTTCCTTTCCTATTAGGCTAATTCTTCTTGCGCAAATGCTAGTAGTGTGCCAACCTCTTTCTTGACATAAAAAGCAAAAGCATCATAACCATTGCATTTGATTGTTTCCCAGTCTGCTGTTTGTCCACTGATGAGGAGCACATTTCCATGGTCATCTGAACGATAGTCATCAACCTCTTCATCATAGTCAATATTATAGAAAAATGAGACGACTATTTCAGTGGCCGGCATATTATATTTCTTTAACGGACGATTAACACGTTGATCTTCTGTATATTCATCGAAGAATAGCGCATTATAGCCATGTAGGGTCGCATCAAACAGTAATATCTCCTCCGTTGTTTCAGAATCTTTAGCGACGATTCTAGCATGTTCGCCAGTGATGAAAGGCAATGGTTCGTCTTCAATCGTTAATAAATCACCGTAAAACCAAATTTCAAACTGTCGATTGCCTGTACTAGAATGAAGCTGAAACTGGGTTTCAACATCTTCTTGTTGGATGTTTTCTGCAAATGACTGTAAATATGTAGGAATAGAAATATTCAAAGCTTAATCCTCCTTTTTATATAATAATACATGCCACTTTCTATTTTTATCCATAAAAAAAACCCAGAATTTTTTCTGGGCTTGATGACACTTACTTTTCTAGCATGATTAAAACTGACGGGCCTTTGCTTCACTTCGCAACAGGCGGTTATGGAGGGTAATCTCCGTTTCACCATTTACTTGCGATTTGGAATGCTTAATCCTTGACCAGTTGCGGTGGATTTTTTGAGATTTTGGATCTAAATTTTCGAACCTACTCATTTTTCATCCTCCTCATCATTATAGATTTCATAAGTGAATCTTTGTTATTATGAGCTACCTGGATGAATTTATACAAATTTTCATGGATGAAAACGCTACTCACTTTTTTTCATGAAGGAGATGGAGATTACAGTGATGACTACCACTTATAAAAGAGACGATGATGATCATTAAGTGAAAGAACATCATTTTAAAAAACACAACAAGATCAAAATAATGCTGTTGATTTCTATTATTGGCGGACGCTTTCCACGATCGGGGTCGAGTTGCTTCCCTCTTTGCTCTCAGTCCTGGATCTCGACTTTCCCGCTTTACCTCTGGAGTCGCCGTCCTGCGTTCCAATCTCCTTCTACTTAAAGAACTCCATATTCGTATGTTAATAAAAAGTAAACTTTCAAGGTGATTCATCACGAAAGAAATAAGATTGTAGACTAACTCGAAATTCATTGAGTTGGTCTACAGTCTGAAGAGCACCGGAAAATGTACATTATAGTCTTGTCATTGCACGATTTATCTTTTGAAACGATTGCCGGTATTCACAAAAATCATTAAGAAAATCGTTAGGGCTATGAAAAGAATAAATCCTATACTAAATAACCACTGTGTATGGAATACTTCATCCAGAATCCACAAGAGAACGCAAAAACAATAACCATACATCATTTTCCCCATAAATTTTGCTAGTGCTTTTTCGTCATATTGTTTTTTATCTTCTTGTGGCAACGTATTAAAGCCGGCAATTAAAAATGCTCCTTTACCTTGTGATAAAACGATGGCAAAGATGAGAAATGGCAACATGATTATTAAATAGACAAGAACTCCCATAGTCAATCAACCTACTTTTTCGTTTGTATAAATTGCTCTATCGCTGGTAGTAATTCTTCATGTAACGGCAATGAAGGGTCTGCATAGGTTGCTAAGTTTTTGGCACGATCGACTGGTGCCTTTTTAAGCACATGATTCATGCCCTCCATATAAAGCAGCTGTGCCTCTGGTTTGCGATTCTTTAATGCCTCCGCATCGGCTTCTTTCACTTGTAAATCGGTTGTTCCTTGGACTAATAATACACGACTTTTCACTTTGGCAAGCTCATCGGCAGGATGATACTTTAACAAGGAAATAAGGAAAGGCTGTACAGATGGTCGGAAGAGTGCTTGAAGCTCTGGCGAAACATTTTTCACTTGCTCACCTTGTTTTAACGATTTCAAAATGTCTGTCGATTCGTTGAATAGCTTTGGCGGTAACTGACCTTTTATTTGCTCTAATAGCACCTCATCCAATGGTCTTCCCGCTCCCGCAATCGAGACAAAGGACTCTACATCTGTTTTTTGGGCTGCTAGCAAACCAATGAGCGAACCTTCGCTATGTCCAATAACGTGAATACTTGAGTAAGCTTCATCAGCTTGTAATGCTTGGATAATTTGTACTGCATCATCTAAGTATTGATCGAACGTGCTATCCTCTTCCTTTGTTAAAAGTGCTTGATTATCACCAAGTCCACGCTTATCATAGCGCACTGTCGCAATGCCCTCTTGCGCTAACCCTTCAGCAAGCATTTTCAAGCTATTATTTTTACCAGCTAAAGCTGAATTTCCATCCTTATCTGTTGGTCCAGAACCAGCAATAATAAGTGCCACTGGCGTTGGAGATGCGCTAGCCTTTTGCAATGCTACGGTTAAGTTACCATCTTCAACAGGAATCTTTATTGTTTCGTACGTAACGGGTTGCTCTTTATAAGCTTTTAAGATTAATGGGAATTTGGCACCGTTTTGTTGGAATGTAGCCTCTATTTGCTCATTTTTTAATGTTCCATTTATAGCAATCACAGAGCCGTTTAAATGAATGGACACTGTTACTTTATCGCCTGTATAGCTCACGCTTTTAAATGGAAAGTTCGATAAGCCTTGCGCTGGGACAGATAATGTGCCAGCTTCCTTTTGTAAATCAACGATAATCGGTAGTGGTCCATTAGGTGTTTCAATATTTCCTTCCCATTTTCCAATAAACTGTTCACTCATGGCACGTTCCCCTTTTGTTTCTTGATTTTCAGCTGTCGCCTCTTTTTGCCCACAAGCCCCTAAGAGTAACAGCGTACAGCATAACAATAACCATTTTTTCATCTAATCTTCCTCTCTATATAAAAATCACCAATAAAATTGGCAATAATGTTATACCAATTAAGAAGTAGCTCCACTTGTTGGCAAAATTAACGGTCCAGCCAATTCCGTATTTTTTTGCACTAATAGGGATGGATCATTTTTGTTGCAATAAAATATGCCCCATTTCCAGTATTGATCATCTGCTACAGCTGTTTCATTTGTATGTATTTCATCAAATCGCTCATTACTTGTACTGAACTTCCAAATTAGTAATAGCAAGCCCCCTAACGTAACGACATTAAAAACAAGAAAAAGTGGGAAAAAGTATGGGGCTGTTTGGTCATGTAAAATCACAGTTGTATAGTGTAAAACAACAAAAAGAATTGTCATACTAAAATTTATCGCAGCTAAATACCAGCTTCCATATTTACGATGAGCTAGCTCACGATGAATGGATGCTTCTTTAGCTTGTGCACTCAATTGTATTTTGGCATTTTTCTTGCCCCGCCCCAGAATGAAAAAGCTGATTTGTATCGCTAATAATAGAAGCGGCATACTGATGACAGAGATCCATGATTTTTCCGTCCAGCCGTCTACCTTGCCTGCTGCATTCCAATGCGTCGCAAAAACATCTGGAATGGCCTCATAATTCATGTACGTAAAAGTGATGAGTGCTACTGTCATAATGATTGGTAAGCTAAAAAATAC
>NZ_DAMDAY010000099.1:0-11615 GCF_032093475.1 Lysinibacillus sp.
ATAGCTGGAACTTATCCCAATGTTTTTGAACTCTTACCAAA
Source organism: Lysinibacillus sp. (assembly GCF_032093475.1). Taxonomy (NCBI): domain Bacteria; kingdom Bacillati; phylum Bacillota; class Bacilli; order Caryophanales; family Bacillaceae; genus Lysinibacillus; species Lysinibacillus sp. The sequence goes on from NZ_DAMDAY010000099.1 coordinate 42, forward strand.
TCATTCGAAGACAATCATTACGCTTAACAGGAAACAACTATTAAAGGGTATTGATAGAGCTTGCCTTTTTGCAAACGAATGGAAAAATAACAATGTCAATTTAGAAATTATCGATGGGAGTAAAATAAAAATTTCCTCAAACTCCTCCGAAATAGGAAAAATAGAAGAAACCCAACCTATCAAAGCGATTAACGGTGATCGTGACCTACGTATTTCATTGGATGGCAGTTTTTTAATGGATGCTTTAAAGGTAATAAAAGATGAAGAGATTAAAGTAAGTTTTGGTGGTACAATGAGACCCATCTTCATTGAACCGGTTGATCATTCCTCTTCCCTTCACCTTATTTCACCAGTACGTTCGTATTATTAGAAGACTAGGCGTTTACCCGCCTAGTATCTCTTATAAATTGATAACTACTCAAAATCCTTCCACGTATAATCTAACGATAAGATACCGATATGATTTGCTATTGTCGAAGTATCCATCGTTTTAGTTGCGACTGCTGGTTTTCGAAAACAAACTAGCTCCTTGTAATAGCCAAACATTCTACAAATTTCAGGTCGTACGGCATGGATGCCACATCGATCCTTTTGTAAATCGTAAAAAATACATGTACCCATAAATCGTTGTTGGTTTTTAAGCTCTAAACGTATTTTACTAGGCATCGATTTGAGCTTCTTTTTTATGTTCTTTAATTCCTTCTCTGTGATTGGAACTGGACCACAGCATAACCCCTTACACCCTTCACATGGTAAGTTTTCCATCTTCATTCCCCTTTCATTGCACAACAAAAAAAGCCTCGCATACATGCGGGCTTTAGACGATGTGTTTTGTAAATGTTACTCTTATTATACCATACATTAGGTTCCTAGAACATACTGAGCTAAGACACTTTGTACTTTATAAATATTTGTCGCCTTGTTGAAGTTTTTTTGAATCGGTAACGAACTGCCTGATACCCATATTTTGAGCTCTGCATCTAAATCAAATGTGCCGGCTGTTTCCACTGAAAAATGCACAATATTTTTATAGGGAATGGAATGGTACTCGGTTTTTTTACCCGTCACCCCCTGCTTATCAATGAGGATTAATCGTTTATCGGTAAAAATAAACGTATCTCTTATAATTTTATAGGCATTTTTGATTGTTTCATGTGGAATTAATAAATCCTTTACTTCCTGCTGTAATTTATCTAAATCGACCTCACTTGCATTGCCGATTAACCCATCAAATAATCCCATGATCTTCCCCTCTCACTTCCGTTTATTTAATGTATTACAAAGATACAAGGGCTACGACAAGAAATGATGGTATTATTTAGTTTATAGGAGGTGAGGAGTTGCGTGTAATGATGGTTGCTTTTTTGGCCGTATTCCTCTTTGGCTGTAATGAAGAGAGGCTACCAGGTGGCGAGTTAACTAAGGTCAGCCTCTCAATTGGAGCTGAATTTGGTCAAATAAATACTGATTTTATGGTTATATATGAGGATGAGGAATCACTTGATTTATTCCAACAAGCCATTTCTACAGCCGTCAAAAACGAAGGCGTTGTGGATATGGCTTCACCTGAATATGATTTGCAAGTAGTGGATACTGCTGGCAACAAATATGGCTATATCTTTGGCTAGGTGAGAATGGACAAAGCAGTGTGCTCATGAATACGAAAGACACACATACGATCTACACAATCTCAAAGGATTATACCGAGGCACTCATAGCCCTTGTTCGGCAATAAAAAAACACTTCCGTTTATTTAGGGCTACGACAAGAAATGATGGTTTAATTTAGACTAAAGGGCCCTTTTTACTCATGGCGATATCAGCTCATGGTGATTCCCCTTCAGATCGATTCTATAATGTCCGAACGTTTTTTTTCTTTCATCAGAGCTTAAATCACCGGAGCGTTGAAAGCCAAATGTAGTGATCCCGTTCCCATTAATTGTCCAATCATAGACATTACCTAATGTGTCAAAGCCATAATAAAATCCAGGCTTACCTAAATAATCGGAAAACCATTGTCCATTGGTAAATGTTGCAGATTTTAAATTGCTTGTATCCTCAGCATTGAGTATTCCACGCTCATATCTTGTCAAGTAAAAGACATTGTTTTGATATGTTTTTACCGACTTTATTGGTGCTTTCTCAATCGCAACTCTTGTAATTGCATCGCCATCCACACGATATAAAATAAATTCCTGCGTTGTGTTATAGGAATAATTCAAATAAAAATGGCCCATGTCCGTATTAAACCATATATCCCCATATCGAACCGAGTTTTTATCCTCAATTAATTCCTGATAAACAAAGGGCTCGAAATCACTAAAGGTGTTGCTAAATACTAAGTGACCGTTTTCTTTAATGACTGCCATATATCGATCACTGTAGACAATGGATTTTCCTTGATAGAGTAATTTAAAAATATGGATAAGATTAAGGTTTTCAATTGCTGTGGCATGAACGTCCCTAATTATAATCAAACGATATGGTTGAATCTCTGCATTTTTTAAGTAGACGACTTTTTTATTAAATGCCTCGCCAATATACCTTAAAGGAATATACGTTGAACTGTTGTATATGCTTGCTGCCACATCCATTTCGCTCGATTTACCGTTTATTGAAATATTATTATCTCCTATTTTTAGGGAAATGGTTTTAGTAGCGTATGTAATGGTAATGGACTGTTTTTTTGTATTAAAATCTACCTTTGCACCAAATCCTTCAGAAATAAAACGAAGGGGTACTAATGTTCTTCCATCTTTAATAATCGGCTGAACAGTAGATACTTTCTGCCCATTAATAAATGCCATGGAGCTTTCAGGAGAAAGAATCATACTATTTTTCAAGTCATGTTCAGATACATCTTCATAATAGTCATAAAGATTTTCTGCGTGTGCTGTGAAACCAAAAGCTAGGAACAATGTAAAAGTAAATAATATGAGGATAAATTTCAAGTTCATTCTTACACCTCTCAATAATGAATGTTATATTTTAAAGAAGCATACAGGTTTTTGTTACCAATATATGTATTATCCATAGTGTACCACTTTTCCGTCAGGTGTTACTACCTCTAATGTCCATACTTTTTCTCTAACTAGCGAAGCTCTTTTAAACTATAAAGTTAGTAATCTAACCAGTAAATGAAGAAAGGGTTCTACATAGTAGATTGGTCTAATATGTAGAACCCTAACGATTAATTAGAGCCATTGAGGAGCCTTTTGCCATTTTATTGCTTGTTCAAAATAGGCTAGCTTAATTAAAGTAACTTCACTAAATGCAGTAGCAGGAAATGCAATACCACAGGGTCTCCTACTTGCCATATTGCCTACTGGGACAGCAATTGTTGGATCGCCTGCTTTGGTACTTATTGTGGAAGCCTATACGGTCCTTTTTGATCAAAGCTGGCTATGAATACATGACTAGTTCTTTGGCTGTTAGCCCCCCTTGCTCGAACGCCCTTTGAATGGCATATATAGTCATTTCTTCTCTTAAATCCTATTACATTTTATCTCCATCAACGTGCTCCCAGTCTTTTTCTTACATAAGAAATTATAGGAAAATGCTTATGTATGATGGATCGCCTTAAACAGCCTCTGGGCATAGCTGTTTGTGAAAGCAAAGCGATTTTGTTCCTTATAGCTCTCGTCCACAATTTCTCCCGCCTTCATGACATAAATGCGGTCACATAAATAAGAAACGGCCTTTAGATCATGCGAAATAAACAATATCGCCATGTCTCTTTCTTTATTGAGTGTGACTAATAAATCGATTATTTCTCGTTGTATTAAACGATCTAGACTCGAAACAATTTCATCACAGACGATTAATTGCGGCTCAATTAAAATGGATCTTAGTAAATTGACACGTTGTCTTTCACCACCACTTAGCTCTGTAGGTAAGGCATGTAAGATATCTGCTGGTAGTTTAACTTTCTCTAGCATGGTCTGTAAATACGTATCATTTACTGATTGATGCTGTAATGGCTCTCTTAATAGTTCCCTTACCGTCCACGTTGGGTTTAATGCCGCTGTAGCATTTTGAAAAATGAGCTGGCATCTTTCATAAAAAGAGGTGCGATTATGTTTGGTAATAGCTTGGTTTTGAAAGAGCACTGTTCCTTTGTTCGGCTTTTCTAGCTGCATGATAACTTTAGCCAATGTACTTTTGCCGCTGCCACTTTCCCCCACTAAACCTACTAATTCACCATTTCCTACAGTAAGGTTAATATCTTTTAATACTTGCTGTCCTCTTCGATAGCTTTTAAAAACATGGTCAACCTGCAGCAACAAAATTTACGCCTCCTAAAAATGATTAGCCACAAGCTGCTTCGTATATGGATGCTTCGGCTGTTCAAAGATGTCTTTCACATGCCCTCGCTCCACCATTTCTCCATTTTTCATTACAAGAATAAAATCAGCGATGGCAGCAGCAACACCTAAATCATGGGTAATCAATAGTATTGTCGTTCCTAGTCGGGTATGAAGCTTTTTCAATAGTTGAATAAATTCCTGCTGATGGAGCATATCTAAGGCGGAAGTTGGTTCATCCGCTATTAAGATGTCTGGCTCATTGTATAAGGCACAGGCGAGCATACAGCGTTGGAGCATTCCCCCTGAAAGCTCAAAGGGATAGCAATCTAACACATTTTCTGGTAAATGAAAGTCCTTTAACATGACTTGGATGGTAGCTAAAAAATCCTTCTTCTTATGACCCTCCCGTAAAGCACTTAACGCATACATTTGTTGCTTTAACTTTATAGTCGGTGAAAAACTATTGATGGCATCCTGGAAAATCGTAAAGAAATGTTTTTGACGTAGTGCCAGTTGCTCCTGTTTCGATAGCTCCATTATATTTTGACCATTAAAATAAATTGACCCTTCCACTGTTGCATGAGCAGGAAGCATGCCAAGCAAGGCTGAAATAGTCGTGCTTTTCCCACTACCACTTTCACCAATCATCACGGTAATCTGCCCTTTCGGCACAATGAATGACAGATCTTTGAGAATTGTTTTTTCATTCATTCGTACCGCTACATTGTACATCTTAAACATGTGTCCGCTCCCCTCCCTTCTTGAACGTACTTCCTATTGCTTGTACACATAAAATAGTTATAAAGATTAATAGTCCTGGAAACAGCCCCATCCACCAAGCACCAACTAGTAAATCATTTTGTGCCGTATAGAGCATGGTCCCCCAGGACGGAATGGCTGGTGGGACCCCAATCCCTAAAAAGCTTAAGGACACCTCCGTAAATATAGCGCCAGCAAAGTTAAAAATCGTTACGACAAAGATGGCAGGAAAACTATTACGTAATAAATGGCTAAAAAGAATTTTCCACAACGGTGTACGGAACATTTTAGCCATTTGTACAAATTCGGCTTCCTTTAAACGGATAAATTCAGATCGCACAATACGTGCTGTGACAAACCAGCTCGTAGCCCCCATAATAATCGCCATGCGCCAAACGCTCCCCTGCATAATCGCTTGAAGGGCAAGGACGATCACTAAAGAAGGAATGGTTAAACAGGCCTCTAATATACGCATCATCACGGCATCAATAGCCCCGCCAAAATAACCACTTATGCCTCCATAAATAATGCCAATTATACTGGCTAGAACAACGGAAACAATGGCGATGAAAAGAGTCACCCTCCCACCAATAAGCAAGCGGGATAGGACATCTCGGCCTAATTGATCTGTTCCGAGGAAATGTGTCGTAGTAGGCGCCTCATAAATATGGTTCATATCCATCGCATTTGGTTCAAAAGGAGCGAGGATAGAGGAGAAAAGGGTCAAGCCAAAAATGAAAGCAAGAAGCACTAACCAAAAGATGGGTATCTTCCGCTGTTTTTCTTTTCTCATACAAGCCCCCCTCTTCTTAACCTAGGATTCAGGCAAATCATTAGGATATCAATGAGAATTAAACACATAACAACCACAACGCCAATGAGTAAAATAGCCCCCATAAGTACAGGAAAATCCTTAACCATGACTGATTTCACCAAAAGCTGTCCTAAGCCTGACCAGCCAAATAAGGTTTCAACGACAATGGAGCCTCCGAAAAATGAAGGAATGGTAACACCGACATAATTGATATAGGGAATCATGGCATTGCGTAATATCATCTTACGAATTTCACGCTCTGGCACTCCGTTGGCACGTGCAACTTGGACATAATAGCTATGGTTCTCAGCCTTCACATTCTCCTGTAAAAAGCGGGCGAATATCCCGACATGTGACAGAACAAGGACTGTTAAAGGAAGGACCATATGGTATAGTCGATCCACCATCCCTCCATTCCCCCGTACATCATACATCCCCGATGAAGGAAACCAGCCTAGCTGTACGGAAAACACCATGATAAATACTATACCGAGCCAAAATGGTGGGATAGCTGAACTTGCAATACTGACAATAGATAGTCCTCTATCTAGTAATGAACCTTCCAGCATCCCTGCCCGTAAGCCGAGCCAAATGGACGCAATCGTTACCATAACTAAAGTCAAAACAACGAGCTGTAGTGTATTCGGTAAACGTTCCTGTAAAATTGTTGCGACTGATCTGCCCTCTTTTGCCGAGTATCCTAAATTGCCTTGTAGTACGCCACGAAGCCAAGAACCGTATTGATACAGTACTGGTTGATCGAGATCAAAGGCTTTTTCAATACGCTCCTTCTCAGCTGCGGATAATGTTTGCGCATTGCCACCATAATAAGCTGCAGCTGGATTACCAGGAGCGGCATGCATCATGAAAAAAGAGAGGAAGCTCACGATAATGAGGACCATTGTCCCCATTATCACTCGCTTCCCGATCCATTTAGCGATCATTCCATTTCCACTCCTCGACATTCCATAGGAAGCCAGCCCCGTGGTGACCTAAAATCCGCTCTTTGACACCATGAATCTGTTCATTGATGCCATATACTGCATCCACGTAGGCAAAGTAAGCGAAAGGTGGATCTTGTGCTAGTTCCTCTTGTAATGCCACATAGACTTCCTTACGTTTTTCAGGATCAACGGTTGTTCGTCCTTCCTCTAGCAAAGCATCTACTTTAGCATTGGCATAGCTGCCGTAATTATAGCCAGCACTTGTGTGGCTTGATTCACCCGAGTGGAATAAGCTATACGTATGATGATCTGCATCATATGGACTACCCCAGCCCACCATAAAAGCTTCTGAATCTTCAATGACAATATTGTTCCAATCTAGGGCAGCTACATTCACATCTGCCCCCACCGCTTTATAGCCTTCTGCTGCATAATTAGCCATATTGACACGCACTGTATCGGTAATCGGAGCCGTAATCGTAAATGCTAATTTTTGACCATCCTTATAGCGGAAACCGTCATCCTTTAATGTCCAGCCCGCTTGTTCTAGGAGCTTGTTGGCTTTCTTGACATCATAAGAATACTGTTCAATCGTGCTATTGGTAAAGGCATGCTTTTGTAATGGTGAGTATGCTTCCGTACCGTAACCATGTAAAATGCCCTTTACAATACCAGCGCGATCAGTTGCATAGCTAATGGCCTTACGAATCGTCACATCTTGCCAAATTGGAAACTTCATATTAAATAAGAGACCGCGATAATCTGCTGATTCAACTTCATACATTTTTAAATGCTCTACTTTTGAAAGCTCCTCCACCTGATTCGGGTCAAGAAGCGCAATATCTACCTCACCAGATTTTAGCTGTAAAGCTCGCACATTGCTATCAGGGATAAATTTAAAAATGACTTTTTCAATTGAAGCCTTTGTGCCAAAGAAGGCTGGGTATGCTTTTAGCGTTAAGCTTGTTCCTTTATCCCATTGCTCAAACATGTACGGACCAGCCCCAATTGGTTGTTGGTTAAACGAAGCCGTTCGCATTTCTTGCCCTTCGAAGGCATGCTTTGGCAAAATTGGCACCGTTAATTTATCTAACATCGGCGTAAATGGCTCGTCTAATTGAATGGTCATTGTTGTGTCATTGATCTTGTTCATTGATGCTACATGGTTAAAATCAGACTTTAAATAGGAGCCGTTTTCATCATCTAAAATACTGTCAATGGTAAAGATAATATCGTCTACTGTTAATGCCTGCCCATCATGGAACGTCACATCTTGTTGAATGGTAATTGTATAAGTCATCTGGTCATCAGATATTTTAATGCTTTGAGCAATATCATTTACCGGAACATTATGCTCATCAAAGCGCATCAGACCTCTAAATAAAAATGCATCTAGATTGGTTTCCTCCAACAGCGGATTCAAACCCGCAAACTCAGATTCCGAGGCAAAAATAAGCTCATTTGCCTGAGACGATGATGTAGCAGCTGGTTGTTTCTCTTCCCCCTGACTAGAGGCACAGCCAACAAGACTTATTGCTACTATCATCAAAAGTATGAATAGGGAACTCTTTTTCATTTACTATCTCCTTTATCACAACAGAAATTACAGCAATGTTGAGATGTACTCAAACATATTGTTGATTTCTTTGTGAAGTGTTCGTTGCTCTTTGGCGAGCCATCTACAATGAATGGCCTGATCGGTTAGTTTTGTCACACTTGCCTGAACGGACGGTTCCAATTGAATTCGATCCTGTAAATCTCGTATATTGAGATGTTGAACCTGTGGCGCCACAATCCATAAGGAGCCGATATAGAGCGCCTTTTCAAGCAAGCCAATCGTTGAAAAATTCATGTCCTGTGGCTTGAAATGAAAGGAATCAAAAGCAATCAATGAATCCTCTACATAGAGCTTGTACTTAGATTGGAATGCTTGATAATCAAAAATTTCTCCTCGCATTTCTCTTCCAGGGGCGACAATCTCCCCCCAAATCAATGTTGAGCTCTCTTTCAGATGAATCGTTGTATCTACCTGAAATTTGGCTCGTTCAAATGGAATGGTCACTTCAGGAAGCCATTCTAATCGCGCTCGTTCATCGAGTTCCACTGTGATGGCTTGTGTACAAAACTCGCCAGTGTGGGAAGGGTAAATTTTTAATGCTGATTGTTGCTTTAACCTTACCTGACTGTCTGGCGCAAGCTTTACTGAAATTTCATTGCGGTCTCCCGCGACCATACCACCAGAGGACTCCATAATAAAAACGGTGGCAGTTGGATGATTGCCCTCATACAGCTCTCGACTTGCCTTTAATGGCGGCTGCTGATACACATGAACAAGCCGTGTAAAACCCCGTCTAGGCTCAAAAGCCATCTCCAACTTACCGAAATGATTGACCCTTCCTTGATTAAGCATTTTCTTCAACTGCTTCGGCACCTTCAAGGAGCATATGGTGCTGAATCCATTCAACCACCTTATCAACATTTGTTTGTGAGCGAACATCTGCAAAAATATATGGTCGTCCACCACGCATTTTTTTCACGTCCTGATCCATCAGCTCTAAATCAACACCAACATGAGGGGCCAATGACGTTTTATTGATTAGTAATAAATCAGAACGTGTTAACGCTGGGCCACCTTTGCGCGGAATATCCTGTCCTTCTGCTACATCAATGACATAAATATAGCCATGAACAAGCTCTGGACTAAATGTAGCCGATAAATTATCGCCACCGCTTTCGATAAAAATAATATCTAAATCGGCAAAGCGTTTATTCAAATCATCAATCGCGGCAAAATTCATCGATGCATCCTCACGAATGGCTGTATGTGGACAGCCACCTGTTTCCACCCCAATAATTCGCTCTTCGGCTAAAACACCGTTTGTGATTAAATATTGGGCATCTTCTCTTGTATAAATATCATTCGTGATTACTGCCACATTGTAGTGCTCATGCATCACACGTGTTAATTGATCGACTAAAGATGTTTTGCCTGACCCAACAGGCCCTCCGATACCAATGCGTATTGGTTTCATATCTATCCTCTCGCTTTCTATGAAATAAATAATCTCGAAAATAAAAACTCATGCTTCATGGAGGCTAGTTCTATACCTAGCGCATTATTGGCAAGGTCATCTAGCGTTAACGTCTTCACCGTTTTGGCAGCTTCCTCCACCGAGGCAAGGAGCTTATGTAGGGCTTGGACACCTGTGTTTTGACCGAACGGCACTGCTCGTACGGCATTTTGAACGAGGCCACTAATTGTTGCATACATAAAGGTCATGACAGCATGAAAAACGTTAACACCTAGTGCTTCACAATAAATCCCATATAAAACTGCATAATGACCTTTCACGACTTCCTGATCAATGTGATCCTTCCATTGCAATAAAAAAGGGCTATCCATAAGTGGGGCTACTGTTCGCATAAATTGCTTCCCTACATTGACACTAGCATCTCTTGACTCCTTCGCTAGCTTCATAGCGCCACACAGTTCATCCAGTTCAATAAGGCGTGTAACATTTCGGGCTTGTGCTGCATGGAACGCCTCCTGAATAAGGATGGCATCCCCATACACTAAATTTTGCTCTAGATACACCTGACAAAATTCAACTAAATGTTCCTTCGTGCGAATGCGATCCTCTTGAATATACGTTTCCATACCATAAGAGTGGGTATAGGAACCGATTGGAAAGGCAGAATCATGGATTTGCAATAAATGCAATAAGGATAAATTAGTGAGAGTGTCCACGGTATTTAAATGGCTGCTTGAAACGTCTTTCAGTAGTTTCATAATGCACCCCTATTTCATCTAGTAATGGATTAATCGTATGATCTGCTCGTACGATGATTTCATTGTTTTCAATTAAGCAAGGTGTATGGCGATTCCCTAATTCAAATGCTGATTTCCCCATTTCGTACATGTCTTTTGGGGTAATAACGATAACGGGCTCCAGCTTCGTGCGAATTGCAATACGACGTTCGGCATCCTCAAATAATAAGTCGCCATATTGTAATGGTTCTTCTCCCTCTAAACGCAAAGCAATATCTGTACCTTGATCCGTTGTCGTACGAAGAATTCGTTTGCTTAATTCCTCCCACTCTAGCTCAATCCATTCTGTTGTTTTCTGTTGATGTTCTTCTTCATTAGCAATATTGCCTATTACTTTTTCAATTAACATAAGTTCTGCACCTCATCCTCTATTTTTAGCTGTTCCTCTCACTTTGATGGCTTAGAATAGGAAATATCGTTGGGCCATTGGTAATATATCCACAGGCTCACATGTTGCTAGTTCCCCATCAATTTTTACTTCATAGGTTTCTGGATTCACATCAATCTGTGGTGTTGCATTGTTGAGCTTCATGTCAGCTTTACGAATATTTCGGCAATTCGAAACCGTACCAATCATTCGTTTTAAGCCTAATTTTTCAGGTAGGCCTTCCTCCACAGCGATTTTCGGTAAAAATGTCATGCCACAATTTTGAGGACCTTGACCATAAAAGCCAAATGTTTGACGTCCTTTCATTGGCTGTGGCGTAGGAATCGACGCATTCGGATCACCTGTGATGCCATAGACCGCAATCCCTGCCTTAATGACTACTTCTGCCTTAACACCAAAGAATGCTGGCTCCCAAAGGACGATATCTGCTAGCTTCCCTTCCTCTAGCGAACCTACCTCATGGCTAATTCCGTGGGCAATCGCCGGGTTAATATTCAGCTTTGCCATATAGCGCTTAACACGATAATTATCATG
>NZ_DAMDAY010000099.1:11625-17322 GCF_032093475.1 Lysinibacillus sp.
ATTATCATGATCCTTGCCTTCATCCTGTGGTAATGGACCACGTTGCTTCTTCATTTTGTCTGCTGTTTGGAACGTTCGTAGCGTTACCTCACCAACACGTCCCATCGCTTGTGAGTCCGAAGACATAATACTTAAAATCCCTAAATCTTGCATAATATCTTCCGCTGCAATCGTTTCTGGTCGAATGCGGGAATCCGCAAATGCCACATCCTCTGGTACATCATGCTTTAAATGGTGGCAGACCATTAGCATATCTAAATGCTCATCTATAGTGTTCGTTGTAAACGGTTTTGTTGGATTTGTAGATGCTGGCAAAATATTGGGTAATGATGCCATGACAAGCTGGTCTGGCGCATGTCCTCCACCTGCCCCCTCCGTATGGAAAATATGAATGACTCGCCCATCAATCGCATTAATTGTATCTTCCACAAAACCCGCTTCATTCAATGTATCCGAATGAAGAGCAACCTGAATATCATAGTCATCTGCAACAGATAAACTTTGATCTAGCGCTGCTGGTGTTGCGCCCCAGTCCTCATGAATTTTCAAACCAATCGCACCTGCACGGACTTGTTCTATGATGGGTGCTGGCTCAGATGCACTTCCCTTTCCAAGTAAGCCAACATTTATTGGGAAGCCCTCAACTGCTTGCAACATGCGATGCAAATGCCATTCACCCGCTGTTAAGCTCGTCGCCTTCGAGCCAGCTGCTGGGCCTGTTCCACCACCAATAAAAGTTGTTGTCCCTGCTAGTAGGGCCGTCTCCACCTGATCAGGGCTGATGAAATGGATATGTGTATCAATGGCTCCTGCCGTAGCAATTAGCCCTTCACCTGCATAAACCTCTGTACCAACGCCGATAATCATGTCCTGATCGACTCCGTCCATGCTGTTCGGATTACCAGCTTTCCCAATACCAATAATACGTCCATCCTTTATACCGATATCTGCTTTGACAATCCCTGTATAATCTATAATGATGACATTAGTAATGACGGTATCAAGCACACCTTCATCACGTGTATTTTTACCATTTTGCCCCATCGAGACACGTAATGATTTACCACCACCGAAGACCCCTTCGTCCCCGTAGGATGTATAATCCTTCTCAATTTCAATCCACAGGTCTGTATCTGCTAAACGAACTTTATCTCCGACAGTGGGACCAAACATTTTCGCGTAAGCTTCATGTGTTACCTTCATTTTTCTTCCGCTCCTTTAAAGCCACCTTCAATTGCCTTATCTAAAATTTCTTCCTTATGGTGGGTAGAGCCCTCTGTTAGCCTATTTAAACCAAAGACATGCTGTTTGCCACCAAACTCGACAAGCTCCACCTCTTTTTCCTCACCAGGTTCAAAGCGCACCGCTGTCCCTGATGGAATATTGAGATGCATACCAATAGCATCTTGCCGATTAAACTCTAGAAATCTATTAACCTCGATAAAATGAAAATGGGAACCTACTTGTATAGGTCGGTCACCTGTATTGGCTACCAATACCTTTTTCGTCGCTCTACCCACATTGATTTCAATGACACCGTTTTTCGGTCGGATTTCTCCAGGAATCATTCTCCAACACTCCTTTATTGAATTGGACGGTGAACCGTAACAAGCTTCGTCCCATCTGGGAATGTACACTCAACCTGCACATCTGAAATCATGTCCCCGACACCTTCCATTACATCTTCAGCTGTGAGTACATGCTTAGCCTCACTCATCAGCTGCGCTACCGTTTTGCCGTCTCGAGCACCTTCCATAATAAAACTACTAATCAGTGCCACAGCTTCCGGATAATTTAGCTTTAAGCCACGAGCTTTTCTTTTCAGCGCAAGTTCTCCTGCCACATGGAGGAGTAATTTTTCTTGTTCAACTGGTGATAGCTTCAATCCAATCTCTCACTTTCCTATATTCAGAATTATCTTTCAATAATATTTTTTCTGGACATAACTTCCTTTCAGTAGTTTGAAATGTTCTAACGATTTAGTTGTACGTGCATTTAGTTGTTGTCTTACAAATTATGATTTCGCAAGGGATTTGCGAAGAGAAATAGAAATGACTTGTTGACCCGGCGAATGCGGGTTGCAATAGTTGAAGTGAGTAATAGAGGTAACAGCTAGTCCATTATAAGAAACTACATTAAAAAATTCAACATTTTTATTTATCTGTGAATTTACAAGTTTGCTAAATAATTAATAAAAAAAGAGGCATATTTTACAGAAAATTGGTCATCTGTAAAAAAGCCTCTTGTCTTGCTAGCTAAAGCGAATGAAAAATTATATTAAAAAACTAGTAAATTTATTTTATGTAAAATAATTATTTCAGGACTAAAAACGCTCTTTTTCATAATCAAATCGATTGGTTAGCTTCTGTAAATTATCAGCTTGCACGGTTAAATCCTGTGTAACATGATTGACTACTTGCATGGAGGCAGTTTGTTCATCCATTGAATGTAAAACAACTTCTGTGTAATTAGATAGCTTGCCCATGTCATCTGCAATCGTTGTGACAGAGGATGCCACTTCATTCGCGCTACTAGCAAGCTGTTCAGCTGTCGTTGAAATGTCCTCAAGCTGACCTGTCATTTCGCGAACATGCTGTGAAATCGTTCCAAAAGATGTTGTTGCTTCATCAATGACATAAACACCCTGTTGGACATTTTTTAAATCATCTTCCACTGCTGACGCAACTTGTTTTGTATCACTTTCAATCCCCACGACTAAGTCCACAATTTGCGTAGCAGAATGCTTTGATTGCTCAGCTAACTGACGCACTTCCTCAGCCACGACCGCAAAGCCTTTTCCATGCTCCCCAGCACGAGCAGCTTCAATGGCTGCATTTAATGCTAATAGATTTGTTTGATCTGTAATAGCCGTAATCATATCAGTCATCGCTTTTATATCTGTCATTTTACTTGATAATTGTTGCATAAGACCACTTGTTTTTTCAGTTGAAGCGGAAATAAATTGCATTTGCTCCTTCGCAACATGTAAAATCTTTGCACCATTTCCTGCAATATCATTGGCATCCTTCGCATGATCAAAAACATCCTGTGTAGCAACGGTAATTCGTTCGATTCCAGCGACCGTTTCCTGCATCGCATTTGCGCTAGAATAAGCCGACTCGGCAGCCTGTTTTAAGCCCTCAGACGTTTTTTCCATTTGTTGATCTACTTCTTCTACAGCAAGAGTAATTTCATTCGTACTTGCTGATAACTCCTCAATGCTTGCTGATAAATCAGATGAGCTGTGTGCAATTTTTTGTGACATTGTTTGTAATTGTTCCTTCATTTCTAAAAAGGATTGTGCTAGCTGAGAAATTTCACTATTGTCTCGAACCTCAATGTTCACATTATCTAAATGGCCTGCAGTAATCCCTTGTGCAGCCTCGGTTAACTGTTTAATTGGCTGAATAACTTTGTAGTGCACATACGCCGTGTAAGATAGTGTAATCGTGATTCCTACGATGGTTAAAATGGTAGAAAGCCATTCTAATGACGTTACATTGGCTAAATCAATAAATAAAATAGCAATCATTAAGACATTTAAAACAGAAAAGCCAAGTAAACTCTTTTTTCGTAAACTCATAACAAATTCCCCCAACTAAAATATTACTTCTATACCATCATTATAGTTGAATAATCCTAAAAATCATAAAGAAAAGCTCTATTTTTATAAGAATAAAGACACAAAGCATTCCTTAAATCTCCGATAATTGTTCACAAAAAAAGACTATAGACAGCTTTAGTAGCATGTCTACAGTCTTGAAATCTAGATTTATTTTAATTTCATAATACTAGAACCAGCGATCCCTGGGTGTGTCATTTCATATGGATCTAAGATTAAATCTAATTGCTCTTTTGTTAAGACGCCTTCTTCGATACAAAGCTCACGAATTGAACGACCTGTCAGAATAGCTTCACGCGCTAAGCGAGCAGCTACTTCATAGCCGATATGAGGGTTAACAGCAGTTAATACCCCTACACTTTTCTCTACATATTCTTTCATACGCTCTTCATTTGCTTCAATATCTTTTAAGCAATTTTCCGTAAACGCACGGAAAACATTATTCATAATGCTAATCGATTGGATTAGGTTGAATACTAATACAGGCTCCATTACGTTTAATTCTAATTGTCCAGCTTCAGAAGCTAGAGAAATTGTATGGTCGTTGCCAATTACTTGGAAAGCAACTTGGTTCAGTACCTCTGGCATAACAGGGTTAACTTTACCTGGCATGATAGAAGAACCTGGTTGACGAGCTGGTAATAGGATTTCCCCTAAGCCTGCACGTGGACCAGAAGCCATTAAACGTAAGTCATTAGCGATTTTAGACATATTAATCATACAGATTTTTAAAGCACCAGATACTTCTGTGTAGGCATCTGTATTTTGTGTTGCATCCACTAAATGTGTCGCACCTTTTAATGGTAAACCAGAAATTTCAGCAAGATGCTCATCAACAGATTTAATGTAATCTGGGAAAGCATTTAAGCCTGTTCCTACAGCCGTTGCACCCATGTTCACATCATAAAGATTTGGACGTGTTTGACGAATGCGTACGATATCACGATTAATCACACGGCAATAAGCCTCAAACTCTTGTCCTAAACGGATTGGCACTGCATCTTGTAAATGCGTTCGGCCCATTTTAATAACATGAGCAAATTGCTCCGCTTTTTGATGGAAGACAGATTGCATATAATCCATCGTTTCAAGTAATTCATCTATTAAATTTAACACAGCGATATGGATCGCTGTTGGGAAAGCATCGTTTGTTGATTGTGACATATTAACATGACTATTTGGACTTACTGTGTGATAGTCCCCTTTTTCTTTCCCTAAAATTTCTAGGGCACGGTTCGCGATCACTTCATTGGCATTCATATTGATGGATGTACCTGCGCCACCTTGGATTGGGTCTACAATAAATTCTGCATCCCATTTGCCATCGATCACTTCTTGTGCAGCTTCGACAATTGCCTCACCAATTTCTTTTGATAATAGGTGTACTTCCATATTACTTAATGCAGCTGCTTTTTTCACTATCCCCATTGCTTTAATTAGTGAAGAGTGAATTGTGTAGCCTGTAATTGGGAAGTTTTCCGTAGCACGCAGTGTTTGAATTCCATAATACGCTTCTGCTGGTAATACGCGCTCACCTAAAAAATCTTTTTCTATTCGTTGTGTTGACATTATTGTCGTCTCCTTTTATGTAATACTCACACTTGATAGTAGCTAATAAAAGTCGTATTGTAAACAGTCATTTTTCTGTAAACGAAAAAAATCCTTCAAAAAAGCAAAAAATCCGCTAAAAACCGAGCATATTTTATTAATGGTCGAGCAATATTAGCCGTTATATTGTTCTTAGGTAAAGTCAAAATTAACTTAAATGGATTGGAAACATGAATTAAAAGTCAAAAAACCAATAAAGTTGTTCTCTTCGTCAACTTTATTGGTTTTCATTTCATTATTATTTATTTGATGTCACAGTAAAACGGCTGTTTTCATGTTGAGGTTGTTCTAGCTCATCCAATACAGCCACCGCATAATCGGCATAGCTTACATAGCTGTTACCAGCGTCATTTACTAATAAGTGGTCAATACCTGCTGTGTAGTGTCCTGTACGCGGGCCTTCTGGATCAAAAAATGCGGAAGGACTTAAAAATGTCCAATGAATAGAGGATTGTTGTAAATCCACT
>NZ_DAMDAY010000100.1:0-4539 GCF_032093475.1 Lysinibacillus sp.
CTTAAAACTTTATTGATTACGTTTTGCTTGTTCAGTTTTCAAGGTTCATTTTGTTTAAGTCGTTTTAGCGACTTTACTATCATATCTCATTCTCAACGAGAAGTCAACAACTTTTTAAATTTCTTTTTTTCAAGTGTTCCTTCTTGTTAAGGACAAGTAATAATATATAATATATCATTTTTAAAATCAAGCATTTTTCATAAAAAATTTAAAAATCTTTTTTATATCAATTACAAACAATAGGATTCCTACTAATACAATTAACCCACCAAAGATTTGGGTAACGATTAAATACTCCTTAAATATCCACAATGCTAAAAGAGCTGCACCAACCGGCTCAAAGAGAATAGCTATTGAAACAACATTCGTACTTACGTATTTAATAGACCAATTAAATAAAGTATGACCAAATAAATTAGGTATTAACGCTAATAAGACAAACCATAACCAATCAGAAGAAGAATACGGTCCAAATGATTCTCCTTTAATTAGTACATAGATAAATAAAGTAATTGTACTCACTACATAAACAACCATTGTATAAGTCATTAACGATAATCTTTTGCGTACATCCTGTCCTAATAAAAAATAAGCTGTAGCAAGTGCACAAGCAATGAGCGCTAATATATCTCCGTAAAAAGCTGTCCCACTTACTTTAAAATCGCCCCAACTAATTAAAATACTTCCCGCAATAGCAATTGTTCCAGCAACGATTGTTTTCATCGTTATCTTTTCTTTAAAGAAAAAGTATGTCCCCACAAAGGCAAACAAAGGTTGTAGCGTTACCAGAACTGTTGAACTTGCGACAGAAGTATAGTTGAGTGACTCAAACCATAAAATAAAATGAAATGCTAAAAGGATTCCCGCGGCTGTGGAAAAAAGCCAATCACGCCTCTTTAATGTTGTAAGCTCCTTTGAATATCTCCCCAAAAACAATGGAAGCATTATTAAAACCGAAAATAGCATACGATAAAATGCTATAATGCCCGCTTCCGCTGATGCTAATTTCACGAAAATAGCGGACATAGATACTGAAATAACACCAATTACGATTGGAATGTACGGATGAATCTTCGGCTTCTCCATAAAATCACCTCCATCAATTTCGCTCTCCTATTTCTTACGAAAGAAAACAATTAAGTAACCCTCCCATTAATGAGAGAGCATTCCATACTAATGCTTCATTTCAGAAATAATAGATTCTTGCTGTATCAAGATAAAAAATACTTATATTTCCTTCCTTTCATGTTGTACAATACAAAAAAGTAATGGCACATATAATAATGACAGCTTGCATATCTCTTAGCAATACGAAATATCAATGGAGGGTTGTGTATGGAAACATTATTGGAAAATATGATTACATATGAAGTTGGCATAAAATTAGTTATTGCAGCCACATTAAGTTTAGTAATCGGTATCGAAAGGGAATTAAAGAAGAAGCCAGTTGGATTAAAGACAAGTTTGGTGATCGCTACTTTCAGCTGCTTACTTACCATCATCTCCATTGAAACAGCCTACTCAACTCCTCCCAGAGAAGATATTAATATTACGATGGATCCGCTTCGTTTAGCTGCACAAATCGTTAGCGGGATTGGATTTCTTGGCGCAGGCGTCATTTTAAGACGAGGCAATGACAGCATTACAGGTTTAACAACCGCGGCCATGATATGGGGAGCTGCTGGTATCGGCATCGCCGTTGGAGCAGGATTTTATATGGATGCAACATTAGCTGTTGTGATTATTGTTTTCGGAATCGAAATTCTATCGCCTTTTCTCATGAAAATTGGTCCTAAACGCATTCGCATGCGAGAGATTTTATTAAAAGTGCAAATAGATGATGACAACAATACAGAATCGTTTCTATTATTTTTAAAGGACAACAACATCATCATCGAAAATATTCGCATTAAAGATGTACATTTAAAAAATAATAGTGTTTTACACGAGTTGGATTTACGTCTATCTTTAATTGTTTCTGATAATTTATTGTCATTTTATCGTTCATTACGAGAACTATCCTATATAGAAAAAATCGAAATGGAAATTTTAAATTAGTTGGAGGATTTTTTATGGCAGAACTATTTAAACTACTAAAGGATGGCAACAAACCCTCCCTTATGGCGGCATTTGTAAATGCCTTTTTAGGAATTATCAAAGGAGCCGCCTTTTTCTTTACAGGTAATGTAGCCATGTTTGCAGAAATGATGCACTCTCTTGGTGACGCAGCAAACCAATTTTTTGTATATATAGGTTCGGCCCTTTCAAAAAAGGCACCTACTAAAAAGTTCCCCGGGGGCTTCGGCCGTATTGTCAATTTGGTATGCCTATTCGCCGTTATTATAGTAGCTATACTTTCTTATGAAACAATAAAAGAAGGCTGGCATCATTTCATTCACCCTGCCGGTGAGTCTAGTGGGGTACTTATTGCACTTGGCGTATTGTTAATAGGGATTGTTTTAGAGGGCACAGTACTGGCTAAAGCAGCTGTAGAAGTACTACATGAAGCAGGACAAGAGAAAGCTGGAATCACATCTATTATTAAAGCATTTCCTTTCTTAAATCGCGCAAAGCCTGCAACTAAATTAGTCTTTATGGAAGATTTAGTCGCTACAAGCGGGAATATTTTAGCCTTTGCCGCTATCGTGATTGCTTATTTTACAGGTTGGGGCAGAATAGAAGGACTTGTTTCGATGATTATCGGGGCGATGATGTTCTATGTTGTCGGTAAGGTTTTCCTCGATAATGCACGCGGCGTCATTGGAGAAACAGATGAAGAGATGTTAAATCATATCGCTCACCTTGTAATGGATGATCCGAACATTAAAGACATTGTTCGTCTTGAGGTAATTAAAGAAGGGGAATTTTTACACGTTGAATTAGTTGCTGAAGCTGACCCCCATCTATCACTTGCTTTTTTAGATGATGTTCGCGATCATTTAACTGAGGTCATATTAAGTCAAAAAGGGGTATCCAAAGTAGCGATTTTATTCGATGAAGATGATGGAAAAACTAACTGGGTACATGTCGGAGAAAGACCAAACAACACTATATAATCATAAAAAAACAAATAGCCAATTGCCGTATTTCAGGCAGTTGGCTTTCTTTTATACTAATTTTAAATGGTTGCGTCCGTCATCACTATTCACTTCATTTAGATCTTCAGGGATATTCTCGTACCCCACAAAGACATGATTGGTAATCATAAAAGTGAGCAATCGGTTACAAGCAATGGTCCTTCTTTTACCATTCTGTTGAATGACGATTTTCGAAAATTGTAATGTTGCTTGTCGATTCGCTAAAGCATATTCTTCTGCATTATGAATGTCTCTACCATCGACATGACAGCCTAACACAAAATTACCAGCGAATGAATCCTTTAAAACGTTTGGATGCATGGAATGATAATGTACTTCAGCAATGGAATCTTCCATATTCATCAATTGATGGGCTACCAAATAATGCTTCAAAGCACCTTTTAGGTCAATTGCTATAGCAGTATCTGCTAAAATTGTTCGATAATACACCGTAACAATTTCAGCATCCCCTAGATACGGCTTTACTTCTACAACAATTTCTCCTGAAGGACGAACAAATAATTGTACAATTGCTTTATTTACACCATCTGAAAAAATAATAGTCGTTTGCCCAAAACGTAAGCTTTTGAATAATATACTCTGATCAACAATGTATCCTGTAATAATTTTATCATTTTCAATTTGCAGTGATTTTGCTTCAATTCCCAATACTTCTACACAATTTTGCATTTTATAAACATGCTGCTGAAACGGTATCTCGATACAGCTTAATGTAACGATACGGTCCTCTAGCAATTGTTTCAACATTTGATCCCTCTCCTTTTTGTTTAATAGTGTAATTATTTTAATAAAGATGACTGAACAACTTCTGAACACCCCTACATTAATTGAGCAATTACGACAAAAACCTATCTTTCCCCTTCATTCACAGAAGGTTTCACATAACAAAAATTTGATATTATAGACCAAAAGATACATTGAACAAAGTGACTTTTATCACTACAAAACCCCAAAAAATATAATTACCTCCATTTTGTATCTATCCATTTCATTATACACCAAGGACTTTAGAAACATCTACGACATTATTCAACATAAATCGTTATTTTTTCTAAACCTTTCAACAAAAAAGTGTGAGACTATAATCACAGTCTCACACTCATACCTTATAAAGAATTTCGCAAAATTGTTCTGACATCTTCCTCATGCAATTTATTAAAGTTTCCAAATGGACCGTTCTGCATTGCATGCTCTACAATCTGTTCAAATTTCGAATCATCAATATGATAATCAGCCAAACGATCAGGTGCACCTAATGATGTCCAGAATGCAGATAAACGATCGATGCCTTCGTAAGCCACTTCTTCTGCTGTCTTGTTCGTTGCATCGACGCCAAATACACGTGTCGCTATACCGGCAAAACGCTCTGGATTGACTGGCACACTTAAGCGCATCCAATGTGGCTGAAGAATAGCTAAACCACCCGCATGTGGAATATCAT
>NZ_DAMDAY010000100.1:4549-11595 GCF_032093475.1 Lysinibacillus sp.
ATATTATGTGATGCCCAATCACCACGAGAACCAATCGATAAAAGGCCATTTAAGCCAATTGTTCCAGCTAATAGAATCGTTTCACGTAACTTAGTATTTTCTAAATCCTCTAGCAATTTTGGTGCAGTCGTAATGACTGTTCGTAATACCCCTTCACACATCTCATCAGTAATCGGGGTATTCGTTGTATTATGGAAATATTGTTCGAATACATGTGACATCATATCAACAATCCCATAAACAGTATGGTTTTTAGGTACGGTCACTGTATAGGCAGGATTGAGTATTGAAAATTTCGGGAACGCTGCTGGGCTACCCCAGCTTAATTTTTCCTCTGTAGCAGCATTGGTAATGACTGACCCCGAGTTCATTTCTGAGCCAGTAGCAGCAAGTGTTAATACTGTTCCTAATGGTAGGGCTTGCTCTACAACTACCTTACGTTTAACGATATCCCAAGCATCTCCATCATATTTTGCACCCGCAACGATTAATTTAGAACAATCAATAACAGAGCCGCCGCCAACTGCCAGCACTAAGTCGATTCCTTCTGTTTTACAAATCTCAATACCACGTCTAGCTGTTTCTACACGTGGATTTGGTTCTACACCACTTAATTCAAAAATCGTTTTACCAGCCTGCTGTAATTTGTCCATGACAGCCTTGTACACACCGTTAGCCTTGATGCTTCCACCACCATAAACAACTAATACTTTTTTTCCATATAGCTCTAATTCTTTCGGCAGCTTTTCTAGCGCATCCTCACCAAAATGTAGCTTCACTGGGTTATAAAATGTAAATGAATCCATGTCATTCGCCCCTTTCTTCTTGGATTTTCTCATATTCCTGTTGAAGAAAGCAAAGATTACACTTTCGACATGTAATCATTATAAATTTTATGAATGTTCTCAGGGACAGGCATATTAATCTCCGCTAATTTTTCCTGAATGGCTTCGTAGCACTTCGTACAATCCTGTTTTTTATTTTGCGAGATTAAAAATTTTAACAAAAGAAACATATACTTTTCATTAAATTCATCTAGCTCTAGCAATTTTTGCAGGCAATTATATTTCAACAATGAATTAACAGAATTTGAATGGGCAATATATGTTTCAAGCACATGCATTACACCCTGCTTTAAACGAAGTCTCATTTGAATAGCCCATGAATATTCCTCCTCAGCTAAAAAATCACCTTCATAGCAATTCAATAGTTGCTGAATGGAATCTTCATCATGCGCACTCTGTTCCAATAATTGGTTCAGATAATCAAAATCACTTTTAATTTCTACATTTAATTGATAGTGGTTATTAATTAATTGAATGGAATCTTGCATTCCATTTTCTTTTAGCAGTTTTCTTAATTGATAGATCGTCGTATGTAAATTACTTGTCGCCTTCTCAAAATCTAAATCTGGCCATAATTCCTCTATAATGACAACATTCATCATAGGCTTTTTTTGATGAAACCATAGATATAAAAACAGCTCGCGTGTCTTCCTAGTACGCCACTTAATGACCTCCTGCTTAGCATCGAGTAAATAAAAACTGCCTAAAGTATGCGCATATATAGAATTCTCATTACGAACGGGTTGTGCTTCTACTTGTAATTGCATTTTCTTCTGCGCTTTTACTAATGCATTGACCAGTCGTTTTTCATGGACAGGCTTTAATAAATAATCTGTTGCCTCTACTTCAAATGCATCCACAGCAAATTGTGCATGGGCCGTCACAAAAACTATTTGTAAGGATGGATGCTTTTCTAGCAATTGTTTAGCCACTTGCATACCATGCATATCAATCATTTCAATATCTAAAAAGACAAGATCAACTGACTCTTTTTCAAGAAAACGGAGGGCATCCGCTGCATTTGTAAATGCCCCCTTGATGTCAATCTGAAATTGCGTCAGCCGCTGTAGCATGATGCTTAAAACATCGATTGCCATTTTTTCATCATCAACAATAATTATGTTCATGCTCCACCACCCTCTGGTAATAAAACGACAATAGTGGTCCCTTTTCCTTCCTCGCTGTATAAACGTAAACTTGCATTTTTCATTAATTTGAATTTCTTTAACGGATTCATAAAGCCAATACGGGTACTTTCTTCATTTACCAGCTGATGAAGTTTTTCCTCAGGGATACCAACACCATTATCATAGATTTTAATGCGGACAAACTGCCCCTCACGCTGTACACTGATCTCTACTGTACCGCCCTCTTGTTTTTTAGAAATACCATGGAAAACAGCATTTTCAACTAATGGCTGAATAGATAATGCAGGAATCATTAAATGAATGGATTCATCAATATCATATTTAATCGTTAAACGATCACCAAAACGCATCTTTTCAATATATAAGTATGCTTTTACCAGCTCCATCTCTTCTTCAACAGAGACAAAGCTATTTCGATAATGGACATTAAGCTTGGCTCGGAAATACGTTGCCAAACAATAAAGTGCTTCACGAGTATTGTCCATATCCGTATAGCTCAAACCAATAATTGTATTAAGCGTGTTATACACAAAATGTGGCGTGACCTGTGAATACAAATAATTCATTTCTACTTCTATGGCATCTATTGAAGATTGACGAACAGCTAACAAAGATTCAATGCGAATAAATAATTCATCCATTGAAATAGGTTTTTGTAAGTAATCATTTGCACCAACTTTTAAAGATAACACTAAATCAGAGTGCTTCATGATTGCTGTTAAGATAATGATCGGCAATTCCAGCATATCATATTGTTTGCGTACTCGTTTACATAACTCATAACCAGACATCCCATTCATCATTAAATCTATTAACATACAATCTACTTTATTTGCTTTAATATAATCTACAGCATCAAAGCCATTATCAACAGCTATCACTGTATATCCTTTGACAGCTAATGCGTCAGCTAAAGCTTTTATATTGACATGATTGTCATCCACAACAAGTATTTTTTTATCATTTCCTTTATGAATAAGTGGTAAGTTAAGCTGGAGTACCTCAGTAGTTGTCTGTGTGACAATCGCAGGTGATTGCTCAATGCTAACATTTTCACCAGTTGCAAGTGGCATTGTAAACGTAAAGGTTGTCCCTTGTCCTAAAGTACTTGTTACATGAATGTCACCATTTAATTTTTCAACAATATTTTTAGTAATACTTAATCCCAAACCGAGCCCTTCTTTTTTATGTTGATTATTTACTTGATAAAAGGCATTAAAGATACGATCTAAATCCTGTGCAGGAATGCCAACGCCTGTATCACTCACTTGGATCACCATATGCTCTTCATTGACATAAGCCGTCACTACGATTTCGCCATTTTCTGTGTATTTCATGGCATTATGCAGTAAATTATAGAGCACTTGCTTAAAGCGTAACTCGTCTGTCCATATAGCTGGCAGCGCTAAATCAACTTCAGCATGTAAACGGACTTGACTATTCTTAGGCATCACACTAAGAATTTCTTCTACTACCTCATTGACAACAGAGATAGGGACTTGACGAGGAGAAACTCTTACTTCACCCGTCATTTGGTTGGATGAAAACAATAAATCCTCTACTAAATGTCCTAAACGCTGTGTGACATTATGGATCAAAATGACTTGCTCCTGTTGCGTCCGCTTCAACGGTCCCTGCCCACCTTCCATTAAGGTTTTTGATAAATTTAAAATACCATTAAGGGGGGTACGTAATTCATGGGATGTTTTTAGTAGAAATTCATCCTTCATTTGATTGTGTGCTAGCAATTCTTCTGATAAAGTTTGGATTTTCTCAAATGCTTGATTAGCCCGGTAATTTAATAATGAAGCAAAGCCGAATAAGATCAGTAAAAACAGCACAAATTCTGTATAATCAATCGGTATACCAAATATAAAATTAATAACAAGTAAAATCGTATAACAACAAATAGCTGAAATAACGATTAATACATAACGAACACCTTCAAGTCGATTTAACATCACCCGGATCAGAATCCAAACATTATAGAAAATAACGGGTAACGTTACACTGATATACGCTATTTTCCTCAGGAACACCTCTAAATCAGAAGACGCTCTTGCATTTTGAGTAATTGGATTGTAAAAACCGTAAAATACAAAAACAACACTGAGTAAGGCCACAAGCATATAAATAACTTTTCTCTTTTGTAATTGTGGGTACATCGTATAAATAAATAATGTTAATGAAAGGAGCGCTATTGGAATCGAACCTAGCTGTAAACGCAATTGATCGATTGGTACTATATCAGAAAATAATAGGAAAAATACTTTTTGATTAATAAACGACATATAAAATCCTAATGAAATCGTAAATAGGCCAAAAAACAGTTCTTCTTTACGTCTACGATTCTGTATATAGGTAAAAGTATAAACGACCCCAATAACGATATGCCCAATGCTGATTAATGCATCTAAAAACACTTTCCAATTATAATGCTGTTGAATAACCTTCTTTTTGCCAAATTCAATAGGATAGACGATACCAGGCTGAAAATTATTGTAGTTCACAACATGAATAATGATGTCTAATTCTTTATTTTCACTATAGGCGTAGACAGTATATCTATCATCATTTTCAGAGCCATATTCGCTTAGCACTGTACTTACTTTTCCTTTAGCCCCTACCTCTACACCATTTAAAAAAACACGATTAGCCTGTCGAATTGATCGAATATATAACCCATAAAATCCATCTTTCGGAACCTCTACTTTGACGTGGTAGGTGCCAACCTCAATCCCTTCTTCATTTGGCTGTACATATTTCCCCCAATCAAAAGGAACATCAAGTGTAAGCCGTGTATTTTCATAGTTATCAAGCTTTTCCCATGAAGGAATTAAGACATTAGGATAAAAAGCCCATTCTCCTTCTAGCTTTATTGGTTTTTGTAATTGCTCCTCCTCTATTTTTACAACACCTTCATGTACCGTTTGAAGATGATTATTGGAGAAATAATGCCAATTGCTAAAGAAAAAGACCATAACAAACAGCATGATAATACTCACAATAAGTAGGATATTCTTTTTCATTATCACGCCTCCGTAGACGAGTAAATTCTTATGTATGTTAACATCATATTGCTTATATTTTTTTCAATCAACTCCTTTTGAATAGTAACATAGAATGCATGAACAAAATCTGAACAAGAAATCATTTGAATGAATTAAATCTATTAAAAAAACAGGCTAAGGATTTTACCCTAGCCTGTTTAAACTATCATTATTTTGAAAGCTGTTCTTTGCCATCCTCATCAATAAAATATTTGTGAGAGTTAGCTGCTTCTTCGATTTCTTTGAAAGCCCAGTGTGTAGCTTTCACATCTGGGAAGCTTGGTTTTGCCACACCTTGTAATGGACCACGTTCAAACATGCGGTTCATCATCACAACAGCCTGTGCACGTGTTAACGCTGCATTTGGTGCAAAGCTTCCATCCTCAAGACCGTTGATGATGCCTGAGGCGCGATTTGCTTCAATGATCCATTGTGCCCAGTGGCCTTTTGTATCCTTGAATGTAATCGCCACACCTTCTTCTACAGAAAGCTGTTTATAGTTGGCTACGACTGCTGCCATTTCAGCACGTGTAATGTTGGCATTTGAGTGGAAGTTGCCGTATTGATCACCATTCATAATGCCTTGTTCTTTAACAAAGGCAATTGCTCCTGCAGCACTATGGTCTTTTGCTACATCTTTAAATGGTGCTTTATCTACTGCTTGTCCTTCTGTGTAGCCTAAAATACGAGCCATCATGATCGCTACCTGTGCACGTGTTACGTTCTTATCAGGACCGAATGTACCGTTCGGGAATCCTTTAATATAAGCCTCGTGCTCACTTACCTCTGGTTTTTCAAATTGAATAATTGTAAATGTACTAAACTTCTCTACAGTGAAACGTAGACCCAGTTCACCCTTCGCCATTGTTACGACTTCAGGGAACACTACTTTTTTCTCGCCATCTGAGTGTTCAATGAATACAGCTAATTGATCAAGGAATGCTTGACGCTCTGCTGCCACTGTTGGTACATTCACACCTTTTAAAGGTAGTGTTACTTGAACAGGACGACTTGGCATATTCGTTTCAATTGTCATTGGACGTGCCACAACATGTACATCATCACTTTCTAGTGTTTCACGTACGACTTGCTCTGCTTTTGCACGTTCCTCAATCGCTTGACGCTCACTTTCCTTCTTCACTGGTACTAAACGGAAGTAGAAGTTGTCGTCAATGCCTTCCATTGAGCTATGCGGAATCGCAATATGACCATTTTCAGTAGAAATTTCTAATGATAAACCATTGTCACGTAACGTTTGGAGAGATTGTTTTGGTACTTCTACAGTTACTTGATCCACTTCATCATTGACATCAGGAATAACAATACGTGCAATGCTATTACCAATTTGTTTCGCTTTTTCTACTGCTTCTAGTGCTTGCGCTGGTGTTAAGTTGACAAAGTCTGTTACGTCACCATTCGCATGCTTCGTACGTTCAATTTCCACTGTTGTTTTTTCAAGTGGATTGTCACCGTCAATTTCAAGTTCTACCTGAATTTTTGTTTTTGTTTCACTTGGTGTCGGTGTTACCGGTGGTGTTGGATCTGGCGTCCATGTACCTCCGCCGCCTGAATTACCTCCGCCTGTATAGGCTTCACGGTATACTTTAATCGTGTAATGTTTCACATTGCCGTTTCCATCTGCCACTGTGATCACAATAATATTTTCCCCTACTTGTAGTGGAATTTGTTCAAGGGTACCTAGTTGTCCATTGACCGTTGTTGTCACCGAAGCACCTGGAATAATTGGTGTTGCTAAGAACGATAATTGTGATGTGGCATAATCAACGTTCATCGTATAATCTGTTACTTCTGAAGAGAAGCTTGGACTTAATGTGCCTTGAGATGGTATTAATGAGCCTAGACCTGGTGTTAATACAGGTGGCGTTTTTGTATTGATAGTAATCGTCTTGTTAATCGAAGTTGTTTCGCCATCTTTTTCTGCCGTTATTTCAACTGTGTAATCACCATCTGGTAAATCCTTTGTTGGCTCAAAGCTCCACGTA
>NZ_DAMDAY010000100.1:11695-17291 GCF_032093475.1 Lysinibacillus sp.
GCTCCATGTACCATCTGGATTCACTGTTACAGTTGGTGTATCGATGACATTTCCAGCTTTATCTTTAATTTCTACTGTTACTTCTGAACCTTTTGTTACAGATCCTTCGAAAATTGGTTTCGATGTTGTAATTTTATCACCCTCTGGCTTGATTATCTCAACAGTTGGCGCCTCGACAAATACAATCTTTTTGGATGCACTTAATGCAAAATTTTCATCCTCTGGCATGCCACCATACTCGATAACGTAACCTTTAACAGACGGATCATTAGGCCTATAATCATTCCATTGTCCAGGATTAGATTCTTTTGGCCCAAAAATATGCGCTACATATTCACCAATACCGTTATAATCATTTGGTTCACCCGATTGCCAATTACTATACATATCTGGTTCAATTTTTCCAGGTGAATAACCCGTATAAAACTTCAAACCTTTTCCTTGATCTATTAGCCCCTCTGGACCAGTTACCCATCGCCAGTCACCAATTTGTTTAGGGAAAGTTCCCCCATCAGGATTATTATCTACATTTCGTTCGATATCTTTAGCACCAATCCAACCAAGACCTAACGTCTTTTCCTTGACAAAGTTATTTTCGTTTTTACCTGTGATTGTAACAAGATATCCTTTTCGGCCAAAGTAATTTTTTTCTTCAGCTTCCTTTTTTGCATTAAACCATGTAATAGGAGCATCTTTGTTTATATATTCATAAAAGTGTCCATTCTCACTAAATGCTAATGCACTACCTAATGTGAACGTTATATTACGATCCGTTTGATCAGTTGACGTTGTTGTAAATGTTACACTTCGTAGTATAGCTTGATAGTCTTCAATTGATGCTTTACCACTTAATGTTAGTATCCCTGTTGCAGGATTGAAATTACCTGTAATACCATTTACATTTGTATATTCAAGTTTGTCCTCTGCTTTGAAGTTTTCAATCGCTACAGTTGCGCCGTTTAAATTATCTTCATATCCATTTAAAACACTCGAGTCAAGTGTTACTCCTGCATCTACTACAACAGCGCCATTTTCAATTTTATTATTCACAATAACAGCCACAGTATCCCCTGGAGATGTTGTGATAGCTGGACCGTCAGATGTAATTGTATCTACTGTGATCTCTTTTGTTACTGGTGTGGATATTTTATCATCTATTGATGCTGATACTTCTACTGTATATGCTCCATCAGGTATATTTGTTTCTGGTGTTACACTCCAGTTTCCATCTTTATCTGCTTGTGCAGTTAAGGTGATGTTCTTTCCTACTTTTACAGTGAGTGTTGCCCCTGGTGTTGCTGTACCTGTAAATGTTGGTTTTCCATTTTTCACTGTGCCTGTTGGTGAAGTTATTGTTACATTCAGTTCTTGCCATATCAAGGCATTATTTTCACCATAGCCTGCAAAAAGAAGAGGATTGTTATCAGCAATCAAATTTTCTATACCTTTCAAATCTCCAACATTTGCTTTTCCGAACTGCTCCCTAGCAGTCATACGATTTAGAGCGGTAATGCCCGCTTTCCCAGTGAACTCTCCACTTAGAGTAAGAAGCTTAGTTCCTTCCAAATAAACATTTCGCTCTGAATTCCCTATAGTATTGCCCGTGATGTCTGCATTGCCAGAAAGGTTAAACTCTCCGTCCTTTACTTGAACTCCACCACCACTATTGCCTGTAATTTTACCTCCAGTCATAGTGAATTTTGCACCAGATGAATTAATGTGGACAGCTCCTGTACTGTCATGCTTATTATTAATAATTTCCCCACCAGTCATTTCTGCCACTGCACTAGCATTATTGAGAATGACTGCGCTTCCAGGATATTTTGAAAAATTGTTACGTAAAACAGTACCTTCTTCAATGGTCAGTATTGTATTAATATTTAGATTAATTATTCTACCCTCAGACTTATCTTCTCCGAAACTGCCGTCAATAATAATTTTTTTCAAAATAAAATGACCATTATAAAGATCAAAAAGAGTACCAGTTCCTATACCGCCTACCGCGCCTCGCTGAATCACAGCAGTTTCTTTATCTTCGGGTGCCGTGGTAATTGTAACATTCTTGCCATCAAATTTAGGGAATGGATGTAACAATGTGATTTTTCCCGAGACATATATCGTCCCCCCGCTAGCTACCTTTTCATAGGCCTTGGTCAATGTTTTAAAAGGATTCCCTCGGCTTCCATCACCTAAATCACTGCCTCCATCGGATACATATACTTCCCGATTTATCTCTCCATCAGCAGCATAACTTACCGGCATTCCCCCTGCCAAGAAACTACTGATCACTAGCACTAACGAGAGCATGAATGCTAATGAACGTTGCCACCATTTTTTCTGTTTCCTCTCCATTTTTAAACCTCCATTCAAAAACTCTTTTATTTCAATTATTTTCGCTACTCCCTCCTATAATTCTAGTATTTTCAACACATTCTAATGTACTATATTGTGTCTGAACAAAATCTGAACAAAAGGCTCATTACGATGGTTTTATCTGATAGTAACAGTTCATCTGTTCAGATTTTGTTTAGGCTGCATCTGTATAGTTAGGGTTACTTTAAGGAAAAGGGATTTTGCTATGGCTATGCTTTTAATTGTCGTTTTTTGTTGTATTCTGTTGATCGGGGGAATCGTTACGTTTAAATATCTTCAGGTACGGAGAGTTCGGCAGGAGAAAAAAATGATGTTGGAGCAGCGACTTGAACATCTTATTTATACGAATAAACATGAAAAAAACGAGCCATCCGATTAAAGGAATGACTCGTTTTTTGATTTATTTCTTACACCCATCCACGGAAGCGAGAAGCTTCTGCAGTACGGCGAACACCTACCATGTAAGCAGCTAAGCGCATGTTGATGTTACGTGTTGTAGCTGTTGTATATACATTATCAAATGCTTCAACCATTTTTTTGTATAGACGTTCTTCCACTTCTTCTTCTGTCCAGTAATAACCTTGGTTATTTTGAACCCATTCAAAGTAAGAAACTGTCACACCACCAGCAGAGGCTAATACGTCTGGTACAAGTAAAATGCCACGCTCTGTTAAGATTTTAGTTGCTTCTGCAGTTGTTGGACCATTTGCTGCTTCTACTACGATATTGGCTTTAATATTGTGAGCATTGTCAGCAGTAATTTGGTTTTCAATTGCAGCTGGCACTAAAATATCACAATCAAGCTCTAATAATTCTTTGTTTGAAATTGTGTTTTCAAATAAAGTTGTTACTGTTCCGAAGCTATCACGACGATCTAATAAATAGTCGATATCTAAACCTTCAGGATCATGAAGTGCACCATAAGCATCTGAAATACCGATTACTTTTGCACCTAAATCATGCATGAATTTCGCAAGGAAGCTTCCTGCGTTACCAAATCCTTGAATAACAACGCGAGCACCTTTAATATCAATACCACGTTTTTTCGCTGCTTCTTCGATTACGATTGTAACACCTTGTGCAGTCGCACGGTCACGACCTTGAGAACCACCAAGTACTAGTGGCTTACCTGTGATAAAGCCTGGAGAGTTGAATTCATCCATGCGGCTATATTCATCCATCATCCATGCCATAATTTGTGCGTTTGTAAATACGTCTGGCGCAGGAATATCTTTTGTTGGTCCTACGATTTGACTTACTGCACGTACGTAGCCACGGCTTAAACGTTCGATTTCGCCCATAGACATTTGACGAGGGTCACAAATGACACCGCCTTTACCACCACCGTATGGTAGGTCGACAATACCACATTTCAATGTCATCCACATTGAAAGCGCTTTAACTTCCTCTTCAGATACTTGTGGGTGGAAACGAACCCCACCTTTTGTTGGTCCTACTGCATCATTATGTTGTGCACGGTAACCAGTAAACACTTTTGTTGTACCATCATCCATTTTCACTGGGATACGTACTTGGAGCATGCGAAGCGGTTCTTTTAGTAATTCATACATTGCTTCATCATAGCCAAGTTTATTTAGAGCATCTTGAATGACATCTTGTGTTGATGTGAAAAGATTTAAGTTTTCAGACATTATTAAATCGCCTCTTTGTTTTTTTTAATGATAGTTATCGGCATCATTGTAACATACTTCCGAATTAAAATGTGAACATTTTGTTAAAGTTTAAATACTTTTTCAATTTGTTCGATTGACCAATCTAAATCCTCTTGAGAAATCACTAGTGGTGGTGCAAAACGGATAACTGTATCATGTGTTTCTTTACATAATAAACCTAGTTCTTTTAGTTTTTCACAGTATGGACGAGCAGCCTCTGTTAATTCCATACCGATAAATAAACCACGACCGCGCACTTCTTTAATGACTGGGTTGTTAATTTCTCTTAATTTACCTTTGAAATATTCGCCAAGCTCATGAGAACGCTCTGCTAATTTTTCATCAAGTAAAACTTTAATAGATGCAATAGAAACTGCACATGCTAAAGGATTACCACCAAAAGTTGAACCGTGTGAGCCTGGGTTGAAGACACCTAAGATGCTACGGTTTGCAGCCACACAAGAAATTGGGAATACACCGCCACCTAGTGCTTTACCTAGGATGTACATATCTGGCTCTACTTCTTCCCAATCACAAGCAAACATTTTACCAGTACGTGCTAAACCAGCTTGAATTTCGTCTGCGATGAATAATACATTGTTTTCACGGCAAAGTTCACGAGCTGCTTTTAAGAAACCTTCTGGAGGAATAACGATACCAGCTTCACCTTGAATTGGTTCAATTAAAAATGCAGCAGTATTTGGTGTAATAGCCGCTTTTAATGCTTCAAGATTACCGTAATCTACTAGTTTAACGTTTGGTAACATTGGACCGAAGCCACGACGGTATTCTTCATCAGAAGATAAAGATACAGCTAGCATAGTACGACCATGGAAGTTACCATTACATGCGATAATTTCAGCTTTACCATCTTCTACGCCTTTTACATCATATGCCCAACGACGAGCTGCTTTAAACGCAGTCTCTACAGCTTCAGCACCTGTATTCATTGGTAATACCATTTCTTTATTTGTTAATTTACCTACTAGCTCATACCATTCACCTAGGTTTTCACTGTAAAATGCACGAGAAGTTAACGTTACTTTATCTGCTTGCTCTTTTAAAGCAGCGATAATTTTTGGGTGACGATGACCTTGGTTTACAGCTGAATAAGCAGATAACATATCTAAGTATTTGTTGCCCTCTGGATCTTTAACCCAAGCACCCTCAGCCTCTGAAATTACGATTGGCAGTGGATGATAGTTTGCTGCACCAAAATTTTGCGTTTGTTCAATAACTTGTTGACTTTTTGTCATATCCTGTTCTCTCCTAACTAAATCATAATAAAAACTCTATGGAAGAAAGGGACTATGTATCTCTATAAGTAGAATGATTAACCAATAATTCAAACGGTAAATTTGTTCACTTCTCCAAAGTAAACTACCATGTCATGTTACGGTTTTAGCCAGGGGTAGCATTACCTGGAGAAGTGTCCCAAATTCATTTGAAATGCCTCAATTTCTACTTATTTGAACAGCCCTAACGTCAATTTGAAAATTAAAGCATTTCTGAAGTTGTTTTAGCTTGCATATGCAGTTGTAGGTAGTCTG
>NZ_DAMDAY010000101.1:0-17021 GCF_032093475.1 Lysinibacillus sp.
CGTCGATAAATGCCACACGAACCTGTTGAGATTCTACTTCTTCTACTTTCAACAACTTTAAACCTAAAGTTTCTGTATAATATGTAATGCGTTCATCAAGATCGCGCACCGCAATCCCAATATGGTCTACTTTCTCCATGGTGACATCTCCTTCTGTTATGGTACATACTCTATTTTACAGACTTTTTTGTCAAAACTCTACTACTTGAGAAATTTTTCAGATTTGCTAAACTATTTATAAGAAAAGAAGGAGCGAACGAGCATATGAGTAATAAAAAGTTTCAAAAAATTGTTGTTTATAGCATGATAGCGATTATGCTAATCTCATCTCTAGCATTCGGATTATCTATGCTAGTTTAAGGCAAGGCACAAGCGTCCACACTACTGTGGGCGCTCTTTTTTGACCTTTAAACCCTTAAATGATTGCTTTATTTCTAAATACCTGTCCATTTCCTCTATAAACTGATAGAGGGCTGCCTGGGCGATAAATTGCTCATGATTTTGTGGTAAAGGTAACTGTGAAAAATCATGTTTAACCTGCTCTAACTTTTCTCGATAATGTCGCGCTGTATTTCCAGAGTGAACATGCTCACCAAGGTCTTGTAAAAAATCTGCCACAATTTCAGCCTCTTGTACTATAACAGGTAATGTTGTAATTTTTGGAAGTACTCTTTCAATAATTTCTAACTGCCGCTCACGCATATCAAAATACTTGTAGTAATCATTTTTTCGTCTCATAAAATGATTTTCAACATCTTTAAATGCTAAAGACTTGGCATCATCTAATGTTTTTATCGCTTCTATGATTTCATGCCCATCCCACAGCATATCTCCTTGTCGTAAATAGCTTGCAATTTCTATAAAAATCTTACTATAAAGCTCCTCAATTTTAACTCTATAGTAATTTAATTCCTTTTGAATGTCTGGCATATACATATTAATGGCAATTCCCGTTCCATAACCGATAGCCATTAATGCTAATTCATTATAAACAAGTGCCAGCGAAAAACCTTCAGCAGCGTATATATGCATAATAATGACGACACTGGAAATAAATCCGTCTGCAACTTTTAACGACACGATGGTTGGTATAAACAGTATTAACATACCCGCTAATGTAAGTGGATGATAAGCAAAAAGCTCAAAGCTCACAAAAGCAAAAATCATCGCAATAATACTTGAGACCAATCGTGTATATGCTGCATAAATGGATTTCTTTTTCGTAGGCTGCACACATAATATGGTTAGAATACCAGCAGATGCATACGAGGCTAAATCAAAATATTGAGCAATGGCAATTGCAATTGCTGCACCGATTGCTGTTTTTAACGTTCGATAGCCGATTGAAAACTTCTTCAGGCCGACTGCCTCCCATCCTTTAGTACTCTTCACTCATATAGCTAATCATTTAGCCAATATTACAAAAATTTTAATAATAACGGAACTCACTATATATGGAGATAAGTAGGTAGCCTACATAGATAAAGTTATCTATGTGGCTATTCTACTTACATTTAATGATTTTTCTTATACAAGAATAGAATTACAGTTCGTCACAGTATTCTTCAAAGTTAGCTTGTAAATTTGTTACAACTGACATTGGGTCATGCCCTTCGATTTCATAGCGACCAACTTCGGCTACTACTTGTCCATCCTTTAAAAGCACGAATGATGGTGAAGAAGGTAAGTGATCTTCCCCGAAATGATAACGTGCTGCTGCAGTAGCTTCTTTATCTTGCCCTGCAAATACTGTTACTAAATGATCTGGGCGTTTATCGTAATGTACGCATTGTGCAGCTGCTGGACGAGCAATACCACCCGCACAACCACATACTGAGTTAACCATAACTAATGTAGTACCTGGGCGAGCAAACGCCTCTTCAACAGCTTCTGGTGTTTTAAGTTGTTCGTAACCAGCTGCCTCAATTTCAGCACGTGCTGTTTTTAAAATTTCCTGCATAAATAAATCGTAATCCATATTCATATAGCGATAGCTCCTTTCAAGTCGGCGTCATTTTAGCTTTATTTTATATAGTTGGTATTTGACGCTCATACATCTCTTATCATAGCAGTTTGCAAAGAATTTGTGCACCTTCTTGCTCAACACAAATCACTTGATTTTACTAAGATTTCAATATGACTAGTTTACTTGTCTTCCTGCTCTTCGCTAAATAAACGATCAACACCCTGTGTGACTGTCAATTGTCCGCTTAAAATTTGGCGTTCAAGCAGCTGTACATGGGCTTTTCGCTGTGGATTCCCATAAAATAAATCAATTAGATGATCAGTAATCATAGTTTGGAACCACTCTTTTGTTTGATTTTGACGTCGAGTAGCCCAATATTGATTGTCTTCCACAATTTGTTTGAATTGTTCAATTGTCGCCCAAACCTTATCAAGTCCCCGTTTTTCTAGTGAACTCACTGGCATCGATGTTGACATCCAACCAGGTGTGGCAGGCTGTAAAAAATGTAAAATTTGCTTATACTCTGCAACTGTTTTTTTGGCTAAACGAACATTATCACCATCCGCTTTATGCACGATAATGGCATCCGCTAATTCCATGATTCCTTTTTTCATGCCTTGCAGCTCATCGCCAGCCCCTGTTAAAACGAGTAATAGGAAGAAATCAACCATCCCACGGACATAGGTTTCACTTTGCCCAACACCAACGGTCTCAATTAAGATCACATCATAGCCAGCCGCTTCACAAACTAACATTGTTTCACGTGTCTTTTTATGAACACCCCCTAGGGTACCTGCTGATGGGGATGGACGGACAAATGCAGTAGGCTTCTTGACGAGCTCCTCCATGCGCGTTTTATCCCCAAGAATACTTCCTCCGGATAATGAAGAGCTTGGATCAATCGCAAGGACAGCAACTCGTTTCCCCATTTCACAAAGCATTGTTCCGAAAGCTTCAATGAAGGAACTCTTCCCTGCTCCTGGAACACCTGTAATGCCTATTCGAATACTATTCCCTGTATGCGGGAGCAGCTCCTGTAATAGCTCTTGTGCTTGCACTTTATGGGTTGCATTAGAGCTTTCTATGAGGGTAATGGCTTTTGACAAATGGGTGCGAGAGCCCGCACGTACCTGTTGTGCAAGCTCTCGTATATTCAAATTGTCGGCCTTTTTCTTTCGGAATTTTTTCGGTGTACCATATTGCATACCGTCGTGAGTTGCCTCGACTCCGTCCATGACAAATAGCGCACTGTCTTCCATTTCTTTATTTTTGTCCATTATTCAGACACTTCCTCATAGCCTAAACGTTTGTAGATTTCTTCTATAATTTTTTGTGCGGATACAGGAATTACTGTACCTGGTCCAAAAATAGCTACTGCGCCGGCATTATAAAGGAATTCATAATCTTGCGCTGGAATAACACCGCCAACGATAATGATAATATCTCCGCGTCCTAATTTTTCAAGCTCTGCAACCAATTCAGGGACCAATGTTTTATGACCTGCTGCTAGAGATGATACCCCAATGACATGAACATCATTTTCAACAGCCATTTGAGCTGCCTCGGCTGGTGTCATAAATAATGGTGAAATATCCACATCAAAGCCTAAATCAGCATAGCCTGTTGCAACAACTTTAGCACCACGGTCATGTCCATCTTGTCCCATTTTGGCTACTAAAATACGTGGACGACGACCTTCATTTTCAAGGAATTCTTCTGTCATTTGTTTTACTTCTGCAATTTGCTCCTCATCAGAGAAGTTTGCAGAGTAAACACCAGAAATAGAGCGAATTACGGCCTTATGACGTCCAGAAACCGCTTCGATGGCATCAGAAATTTCACCTAAAGAGGCACGTGCACGCGCTGCATCCACTGCTACAGCAAGTAAGTTTTCTTCCCCATCTTGAGCAGCTTTCGTTAAACGAGCTAAATGTTTTTGCACTTCCGCTTCATCTCGAGCTGCCTTCATTGCTTCTAAACGTTCAATTTGCTTTTGGCGTACAATTGTATTATCGATATCGAGAATATCAATTGGCTCTTCTTTTGCTAAACGATATTTATTTACCCCGACAATGGTTTCCGTTTTAGAGTCGATTTTCGCCTGACGTTTAGCCGCGGCTTCCTCGACTTTCATTTTTGGAAGTCCAGTTTCTATTGCTTTGGCCATTCCGCCAAGGGCTTCAATTTCTTCGATTAGTGCCCAAGCGGATTTTGTGATTTCGTCTGTTAATTTCTCGACGTAGTATGAACCA
This sequence comes from Lysinibacillus sp., assembly GCF_032093475.1. Lineage (NCBI taxonomy): Bacteria > Bacillati > Bacillota > Bacilli > Caryophanales > Bacillaceae > Lysinibacillus > Lysinibacillus sp. The sequence goes on from NZ_DAMDAY010000101.1 coordinate 4,219, forward strand.
CCCCACGGATCAATCACTTTCGTCATCGCTGTTTCTTCTTGTAAAAATAGCTGAGTATTACGAGCGATACGGGCAGAGAAATCGGTTGGAAGAGCAATTGCTTCATCTAGTGCGTTCGTATGAAGAGATTGTGTATGCCCCATCGCAGAAGCATTCGCTTCGATTAGCGTACGTGCAACATTATTAAATGGATCTTGCTCGGTTAAAGACCAACCAGATGTTTGTGAATGTGTTCGCAATGCTAATGTTTTTGGATTTTTTGGATTAAACGTTGACATCATCTGTGCCCAAATACGACGTGCTGCGCGCATTTTAGCAACTTCCATGTAATAGTTCATGCCAATTGCCCAGAAGAACGATAGTCGAGGTGCAAATGCATCAATATCAATCCCTGCTTTTAACCCTGTACGTACATATTCCAAGCCATCTGCTAATGTATATGCAAGCTCAATGTCATTCGTTGCGCCTGCTTCTTGAATATGGTAACCAGAAATCGAAATAGAGTTAAATTTAGGCATATACTTTGCTGTATATTCAAAAATATCTGCAATAATTTTCATCGACATAGCTGGTGGGTAAATATATGTATTACGCACCATGTATTCTTTTAAAATATCGTTTTGAATCGTACCTGCTAATTTCTCTGGAGTTACCCCTTGCTCTTCCGCTGCTACAATATAGAATGCAAGAACTGGTAATACTGCTCCATTCATTGTCATAGAAACGGACATTTGGTCTAACGGTATTTGATCGAAAAGGATTTTCATATCCTCAACAGAATCGATAGCTACACCAGCTTTCCCTACATCCCCCGTTACACGTGGATGATCTGAGTCATAGCCTCGGTGTGTTGCTAAGTCGAATGCTACAGAAAGCCCTTTTTGCCCCATTGCCAAGTTTCGTTTGTAAAAGGCATTAGATTCTTCAGCAGTTGAAAAACCTGCATATTGTCGAACTGTCCACGGACGAGCTACATACATGGTAGGGTATGGACCACGTGTATTAGGTGCAATACCAGCTACGTCGTTTAAATGTTTAGCTTCCTTAATATCTTCTTTTGTATAGATATCTTTAATTTCAATTCCTTCATTCGTCATAAATTTGTCTTCAGACGCTTGAGGTGCTTCAGTTGTTAAAACTTTTTCTATTTCTACTGCATTAAAATTTGGCTTGCTCATCGTTGGACCTCCTTCATGCTCGCGAACACAGACTGTAATTTTTCAATGATATTCTGTCCTGCGAAAATAAAGCCGTTTAAGCCATTTGCTAACCATGCTTCTTCTTCGTCTTTAAATTTACCAGCAACATCTACTATCACATCTGCTGGTTTATTAGCTAAAATGGCTGGTACAAGCTCTTTTGTATCTTCATCATTACCTGCAATCACCACATATCTAGCCTCTGTTGCCTTTAGCCATGCTACTGCCTCTTCAACAGTTGTTACTGGCTCGCTTTTTTCGGGAACTAGGCCAACCGTATTTAAGAAACCAGCTACAAAATCGGCACGTGGCTTAGCGCTTTTTAATGTACCTATTGCTAGAATGCCTGTTTGGACATGGGCTGCTGTCATTTTTCCACGCAGATTTTCAAATGGAATGGCGATACGCTTAATGTCGGCAAATAATGGATTTGTTTCCTGTTCAAGGGCATCGGCTGGATTAGCATAAATGTTTGTTCCAATTAATGATTGCTTGCGTGTTTCTGCAGCATTTATACGAGTTCGATAGGATTTTTCTATTTCCTCTGCCAGCTTACCAGATGCTGTGTATTCATCAATTCCACCGGCTGCCTCAATTTCTAAAAATAATGCCCATGCTTCTTTCACAAAGTCCGCTGTTAACGACTCAATGAAATAAGAACCGCCTGCAGGATCAGTTACTTTCAGGACATTTGTTTCTTCTTTTAAAATTAATGATACATTACGGGCAATACGAATAGATTGCTCCGTAGGCTTCGTTAATACATCATGTGGATGAACAGTAAAGAGGTCGGCACCACCGATTAATCCCGAAAGCGCTTCATTTGAAGAACGCAATAAATTGACATAAACATCTAATTTAGAAAAGCTTCTTAACGATGTCTCGGCAACTGTTGGGATTTTTACATTGTTTGACACACCATAAGCAGATGAGAACGCTTTCCAAAGTACTTTAAAAGCACGAAGTTTTGCAATCTCCGTAAAGAATTGTGTATCAATAGCAAACGAGACAAAAAACTTCTTCGAAAAGGCTTCAAAGCTATCTTCCTGCTCGGCAAATTTTGCTGCTAATGCAAGTGCATAGGCTAATTCTTGTACTGCATTGGCACCTTCATTATGATAAACAGTTGTATCTGCACTGACTGAGCGCACGCTCGGAAAAGCACCTAAAGAAATAGGATCTTTCGAAACAATGAATCCTTTAACTGCCTCTCGTTGATCCTCTACTATATGATCGAATACTGCTAATAATGGGTCTTTTGAATTTTGAATAGTAATTTTAAATGAATATTCAGAGAAATATGATGCTAATTTGACCAATACTTCTTCTGTCCAAACAAAATTCACACGGCTATCAATCGTAATAATTTCATTGCCTCGTGCTAAACTATCTTCAAGTTGAGCAAAAAAAGCTTCACTTGTATCAGCATGAATTTGCTGTGCCACCTGAAAAACTTGATTATTTTGTTGTGAACGGATTGTGGCAACTTGTAAATCAAGCTCTTCGCCAAGCTTTGCTACTAAGCTTTCTTGTGTGTAAAGTGGCTGTAGTGTAACACCTTCATTTGTTTTCGTAAATAGTGACTCAAATGGTTTCCCTTTTAAAGCTTTGATTGCTGCATCTTGCCAGTCTGAATAGGCTGGTATTTCAAATTCAATATTTTTCATGTTGTTTGACATGCGGACGCTAATCAGCTTCCCCCCTTAGTAGTTTCTATTTGTTATTCTACATGACAAATAGCGACTCGAAAAGCATAAAAAAAATCGGAAACCTTTATACAGCAGGTTTCCGACGAGTCATCAGTAGACTGACGTTGAAGATTTATTCGTATTTTCGAGTATTTCTTTTACTCTATTTAGGAATTTGCCACATACAAGTCCATCAAGTACTCGATGATCTAATGATAAACATAAATTCACAATATCACGAGCAGCAAACATTCCACCTGGTAAAACAACTGGTTTCTTTACAATACTTTCCACTTGTAAAATTGCTGCTTGTGGGTAATTGATAATACCCATTGATTGAACTGAGCCAAATGCTCCCGTATTATTAACTGTAAATGTACCACCTGTGATGTCATCCATTGCCAATTTTCCTGTACGAACTTTTATTGCAAGCTCATGGATTTCTTTAGCAATTCCTTTAATGGATTTCTCATCAGCGTGTTTTATAACAGGGACAAATAAGGCATCATCTGTCGCTACCGCAATCGAGATATTGATGTCATGCTTTTGGATAATTTTATCTTCTGCCCACATCGAATTCAACATTGGGAACTCCTTCAAGGCTTGAGCAACTGCTTTTACAAAGAAGGCGAAATATGTAAGATTAAAGCCTTCTTTTTGCTTAAATTCATTCTTTAAGCTATCACGGTAAGCTACTAAATCTGTTACATCCACTTCCATCATCATCCAAGCATGTGGCGCTTCATGAACGCTTCTTACCATATTATTTGCAATGGCACGGCGCACTTTCGTCACTGGAATTTCAATATCTCCTGGGTGAACAGGTTGTGCTGGTGCTGCTGGTTTTTCTGCTTGTTGCTGCTGAGCTGGTGCTACAGTAGCATCTGATGTTGTTTGAACAGCTGATGGTGCTGGCACGACATCATTTGCTGTTGGAATATTGCCAGTTTCAATGAGCTTAAGCAGATCTTTTCTTGTAATACGACCACCCTCGCCTGTTCCTGTTACTTGATCGAGTGCAATATCATGCTCCTGGGCAAGACGAAGAACAGCTGGTGAGTAGCGCACTTTATCCTTGCGTACTTCTTTTGGCGTAGCTGAAGGCGTAGGAGCTGGTTGAGGTGCCTCCTGCTTCTTTTGAACCCCTGCATTTAAAATAGCTGAGCTTACTGAAGATTTTTTTTCTTGAGGCGGTGGTGGTAATTCACCTTCCCCTGCTATTTCAATAGAGCATACGACGGCTCCAACTGGTAATGTTTGACCTTCTTGCGCGATAAGCTCCGTAATAACCCCTTCAAATGAGGATGGGATTTCTGCATTTACCTTATCTGTTACGACCTCTGCTAGTGGATCATATTTTTTAACTGTATCTCCAGGCTTTACAAGCCATTTTTCAATTGTACCTTCTGTTACACTTTCACCGAGTTGAGGCATTGTAATATTTTGAACTGACATCCTTTATTCCTCCCATCAATTAAGCCTAGGCGTCATTGTATCTAATGTCGCGCTAAATCATAAAACATAGATAGGCAACAAGACAGATTTTGACTATTTTATGATCAAGTCAAAATCTGTACTTCCGTCTAAGGCTTTCATTTTTTTAAACAGCCTTGTGTGATTTACTAAAATGCCGCAAGTTCTCGCATTGCACGTTCAACTTTTTCAGGATTAATCATAAAATATTTCTCCATTGTTGGTGCATATGGCATAGCTGGCACATCAGGTCCTGCTAGACGTTGAATTGGTGCATCAAGCTCAAATAAACAATGTTCTGCAATAATTGCTGCAACTTCACTCATGATACTACCTTCTTTATTATCCTCTGTAACAAGTAAAACTTTTCCTGTTTTACTTGCTGCTTCAATAATCGCCTCTTTATCAAGTGGATAAACAGTACGTAGATCAAGAATATGAGCAGAAATACCATCAGCAGCAAGACGTTCCGCTGCTTGTAGAGCAAAATGTACAGCTAAACCATAGGTAATAACTGTTACATCATCCCCTTCACGTTTCACATCTGCCTTACCAATAGGTAATGTGTAATCGTCTAATGGTACTTCACCTTTAATTAAACGGTACGCACGTTTATGTTCGAAAAATAATACCGGATCCTCATCACGAATAGCTGCTTTCAGCAGGCCCTTTGCATCATAGGGTGTTGATGGAATGACAATTTTCAAACCAGGTGTACCAGCAAAAAGTGCTTCTACAGATTGTGAATGATAAAGCGCCCCATGAATGCCACCGCCAAATGGTGCACGGATGACCATTGGACATGACCAGTCATTATTAGAACGGTAACGAATTTTAGCTGCCTCCGAGACGATTTGGTTAACAGCTGGCATAATGAAATCGGCAAATTGCATTTCAGCGATTGGACGCATGCCATACATCGCAGCCCCGATACCTACCCCAGCTATAGCACTTTCTGCAAGAGGTGTATCAAGGACGCGGTATTCACCAAACTGATCATACAGACCCGTAGTTGCTTTAAATACACCGCCCTTACGACCAACATCCTCCCCTAAAATGAAAACACGTTCATCACGTTCCATCTCTTCCTTCATTGCCAATGTAATCGCATCAATATAAGACATTACTGCCATTACACGTCACCTCCGTCCACTGGTGCATAAACATATTTAAGTGCATGCTCTGGTTGTGCATATGGAGCCGCTTCTGCATAATCTGTTGCTTCATTAACTTCAGCCATAACACGCTCTTCAATTTCAGTTCGTATTGCTTCTGTCATAACGCCAGCATCCATTAAATACTTTTCGAATAATAGAATCGGATCTTTAGCCTTACCTTCAGCAATATCTTCAGCCGTACGATATTGACGGTCATCATCATCTGATGAATGGGCTGTTAAACGATATGTTACCGTTTCAATTAAGCTTGGCCCTTCCCCATTACGTGCGCGGTCTGCGGCTTCTTTCACCACTTTATACACTTGTAACGGATTTTTCCCATCAACTGTCACTCCAGGCATTCCGTAGCCAATTCCACGATCAGATACTTTGGCACAGCCTAATTGACGTTCTACGGGTACTGAAATAGCATATTGATTGTTTTCTACCATAATAATAACTGGTAGCTTATGAACACCTGCAAAGTTTGCTCCTTCATGGAAGTCCCCTTGATTGGATGAGCCTTCACCAAGCGTAACGAAAGAAACAAAATCTTCTTTTTGTAGACGTCCAGCCAGTGCAACACCAACTGCATGTGGAACTTGCGTTGTAACAGGAGATGACCCTGTTAAAATACGATTTTTCTTTTGACCAAAGTGACCTGGCATTTGACGACCACCAGAGTTTGGATCTTCTGCTTTTGCAAAAGCAGACAACATCAATTCTTTTGGTGTCATTCCAAAATGTAATACAACACCCATATCACGATAATAAGGTGCGATATAATCCTTGTTTTTATCAAGTGCAAAGGCTGCTCCTACTTGTGCGGCCTCCTGCCCTTGACAGGAAATAACAAACGGAATTTTACCAGAACGGTTTAATAACCACATACGCTCATCTAATCTTCTGGCCATTAACATTGTTTCGAACATAGCAAGTACATCTTCATTTGACAAACCTAATTCTTCATGTTTGATTTGAACATCTTGCATACGAACACCCCTTTCGTATTATAGAGAAATAACTATCTTATCCTATATCCCCACTTTTGGATAGTTTAGCTAAGAAATTCAGAAAATTAAAAATGGATAGCACGATCATCTACTGCCAAAGCAGATTCCACTAAAACCTCATTTAAGGATGGATGTGGATGAATAGCCTGACTAATTTCCCAAGGTGTGGCATCCAATAATTTCGCTAACGATGCTTCCCCAATTAAATCTGTTACATGCGGTCCTACCATATGAATACCTAAAATATCATCTGTTTCTTTATCAGCGATTATTTTGACAAAGCCCTCAGTCTCTCCATTTACAAGAGCCTTACCAATGGCCTTAAACGGAAACTTACCGATTTTTAAAGAATGGCCATGCTCTTTTGCAGCACCTTCTGTTAAACCAATGCTTGCAACCTCTGGATAAGAATAAACGCATTTCGGTACATTGAGAGCATCCAATGTCTTTGTTTTACCTGTCGCTATGTGCTCAATGGCTGATAGACCTTCATGAGAGGCAACATGTGCTAATTGTAAGCCACCAATGACATCTCCAATGGCATACATATGGGATTCCTTTGTTTGATAAGAATCATTCACTTTAATAAAGCCGTTTTCAACTTCGATTTCCGTATTTTCTAACCCGATACCTTGCGTATTCGCTTCACGTCCTACACAAAGTAATAATTTATCCGCCTCAAATATTTCTTCCTGATCATTCACTTTCGCCGAAATGAAAACGTTATCATTTTCAATTTTGAAGGTAGTAGTATCTAATCGAGCATTCGTAACGATCCGAACACCTCGTTTTTCAAGTTGCTTCGTCACTTCTTTTACAACGTCTGCATCTTCTGCAGGTAAAATAGATGGACCATATTCTACAACCGTTACATATACACCAAAATCACAAAGCATAGATGCCCACTCAATGCCAATTACTCCGCCACCGACGATTAATAATGATTTTGGCAAGCTTGCTAACTCTAAGGCATGATCTGAATTTAGTACGTATTGCCCATCAACTGTTAAACCGGCCATCCCTCGAGGCTTCGAGCCAGTTGCGATCACAACATTTGTAGGAACAAGCATTTCATTCTCATCACCATTGGACATTTCAACAGAAATTGTGCCTGGCATTGGTGAGAAAATAGATGGTCCTAAAATTCGCCCTGTGCCGTGATAAACATCTATTTTGCCTTTTTTCATCAGTGTATTCACACCTTGGCTTAATTGCTCTACGATTGCTTGTTTTCTAGCTTGAACTTTGTCAAATTGAAGTGTCACGCCTGCAATATCGACACCATATTCACTAGCCGTTTTATTGGCCATTCGATATACTTCTGCACTTCGAAGTAAGGCTTTACTCGGAATACAGCCTTTATGCAAGCAGGTACCACCTAAACGCTCACGTTCAACAATTGCTGTTTTCAAACCTAGCTGCGCAGCTCGGATGGCTGCAACATATCCGCCGGTACCGCCACCTAGAATGACAACATCATAATTTTGAGCCATGTTTATTCCCCCTTTTGAGAAAAGTGCTAAAGTCTCTATTTACTTAACAATCACTTTGCCAATTTTTTAACGTCCGTTTTTGCTACAGAAAAACTTTAGCTTCACTTTATTCATGGTCTTTTTTCTTGTTGAAAATTAGAAGAAGTCGACAATGCGACTTCTATAATGTTTTTACTGTGTCTATTAGCGACCGTGTAAAATATTTTTTTCATTTTTTAAGAATTGGCTACGAGATTTTGCTACGCGAGCAATGCGTTCCTCTGCTAAGCGATTCGCTGCCACATATGTTGGAATGCCATCTCGTTTTGAAATCGCAAAGATTTTTTCAATACTATCATAAATTCCATCCACGCGTTTCATTGCACGTTCACGATTATAACCATATAATTCATCTGCAACGTTAATAACGCCACCAGCATTGATAACATAGTCTGGCGCATAAACAATACCTAATTCATGTAGATAGTCACCATGACGTGAATCTTTTAATTGGTTATTAGCAGAACCAGCAATTACTTTGGCTTTTAATTGTGGAATTGTTTCATCATTTAAAATGGCACCTAAAGCACAAGGTGAGAAAATATCAACTTCCTGTGCATATATTTCGTCTGGTGCTACAGCCATCGCATCAAAGTCATTGACAACTCGGTCAATTGCAGCTTGATTGATATCTGTTACAACAAGTTTTGCCCCTTCATTATGTAAATACTCGCAAAGCTTGTAGGCTACATTTCCTAGACCTTGTACAGAAATTTTTAATCCTTCTAATGAATCGGAACCGAATGCTTCTTTTGCAGCCGCTTTCATACCACGGTAAACCCCATAAGCTGTTACAGGTGATGGATTACCTGAAGAACCGAATGCAGGAGAAATTCCTGTTACATAATTTGTTTCCTCATGGATTAAATCCATATCTGAAACAGTTGTACCTACATCTTCAGCAGTAATATAACGTCCATTTAATCCTTGGATGAAACGACCTAACGCACGGAACATTTCTTCGTTTTTATCTTTAAATGGGTCTCCAATAATAACCGTTTTTCCACCGCCAAGGTTTAAACCAGCTGCAGCATTTTTGTAAGTCATTCCTCGTGCTAAACGCAACGCATCTTCAATAGCATTTTCTTCCGATGCATATGTCCACATTCGTGCTCCACCTAGTGCTGGTCCTAGTGTTGTATCATGGATAGCGATAACCGCTTTTAACCCTGATGCTTCATCTTGGCAAAATACCAATTGTTCATAATCATACTTTTCCATATACTTGAAGATTTCCATGAAACTCGCCCCTTTGCTTTGGAAAGTGCATCCCCAAATGCCCATCCCATCATGTTTTGTCTAACAATCTATTCCTCTTAGCGTTATCTCTTAACTAGCTCTGAACCCCTCTTATTCAGTAGGTGTTTAGACCCCAATGCTTGAAGAAAAAATTGTTTAGTAATGGATAATATTGCTCCACTTATTTTTACAATACTGACAAATTCACAATTTCGCAACTATTATTACATATTCTTATTTAAGTAAGAATTTTCTAAACATTCAGTTACAAATGCTACTTTCTGTCCCTCCTCGTTTTTATGCGAAAATATTATATTCGTTTCTACCTTCCTTGACATTCCACCATCCACAGGTACAATTAATCATAGGAATAAGGAGGGGTAGTATGGCCCGTTTAGCTGCATTTATTGTAATGCTTATTCCAGGTCTTATGGCTGCAGGTGGCATTAAATTTATGCGTGATACATTATTTGGTAAGCTTATTTCGCCATTCCCATTTTTATGGCTACAATTTGTAGTTGGTGTTATATTCTTCGTGATAGGCTTTGGTTTTTTCGCAGGATTTTTACTACATCGCGACAGAAAAAATGGAAAAGTAGCACCACGCTTCCAAAAGAAATAAAAATAGCTATCCAAATAAGTCACACTCGACTTACTGGATAGCTATTTTTATACACGTTCTTGTACTGCGATGACTTTATCAGGATAATCCGTAATCCATCCAATGACAGCATGATGTGGATTCGTTAAAAATAGTTCACTGCCATCAATCGCATAAAAACGACAGGCTTTTTCATTTATAACACAAGCCTCCAAGTATCTTGGTTTATAGTACCTTTTATGCATATGCACAGTATCAGCTGCTTTATAATCAGCTAGAAGATCCCATTTGATTTTTTTTGTGGCTATAAGGGCCGTTTCAAATTCCGGTCTATGTTTTTTAACAATCTCTAAAAGCTCATAGTGAAAGGATGAAAAATGACTCCCCTCTGGCAGAACTAACCCCTGTAGGAAATTAATCAGCCCTCTCTTATTGTCTAAGATGGTTGATTTTAATTCAATATTCAATGGCATCTGATGCATATTTGCCCACACTAAAACTGCCTCAAATGCCGGCATTTTATACGATGAAAATAGACGTCTCCAAGGCTTGCCAAGTTTAAAATGTAGAAGCTCCTCCATCGTACAATCGCTCACCAGTTTATTGCTGCCCACAAGTCTTGATAGCTGTGGATCGTGATACACTACGGGTAATCCCTCTTTAGAAAATTGAATGTCTAATTCAATGCCATCAGCCCCTAGCTCCATCGCCTTTTCAAAAGCTTGAAGAGTATTCTCTAGTGCATAAGCAGAAGCACCTCGATGTGCAAATACAGGAATACAAGAATTAGACATTGAGCTCACCAAATTCTAGCAGGAATTTACCATTCGTCATTTTGCTTAATAACGATGACTTTCTGCCAATTTGAATATAAGTACCTGGATGTGCTTCTTTTGTCACTACAATCTCTTCTTTCCCTACATGGCGCATTTCATCCATTAATAGCTTAATTTCACGATCTAACTCCACTGCTTCAGCTTTTAATTTGGTTAAGGCTTGTTTTGTCTCTTCAAATGAAGCAGTTTGTTCTTTAGACATCTGATTGAGAAATGGCAATAGACTTTTCATTTTGTTCTCATGTGCTAAAATTTCTGCTTGCAACTGTTTTAACTGGGCTGCTTTTTCTTGCATGACTGAATTATTTTCTTGCTTATTGATGCTTTCAATGATTAAATCCGTTCGGCGTTCTAGACGGTTTCCAGAAATGGCTGTGACGATCGTATTTTTTGCTACTGCTCGCCCACCAATGATTTTACCTTTTCGTTCATCAACATAAATAGAATGGGCAGAAAGCTGTGATCCTAGCGCATAAAAACCAATATGAATACTATCACCTGCAAATAAATTCGCTTCATTGACATGCTTAACAAATATATTGCCACCCGCTTCCACTACTGTTGAACCAAGTCCAAAAATCCCTCCCCGAATATAAACATCCCCCTCTATGGATTTAATCAATTTGGCACCGCTTACACCTTCGGCACCATCGATTGAAATATCACCAGTTGCAATAACCGTATAACCATTTGTTACTGTTCCTTTAATACTGAGAGAACCATTAAATTCTAGGTTGCCTGTTTCCACGCCAACATCACCGTTTATAGGAAGGTGTCTGTTTACACCAATCATTCCTTTGACATCATCTAAAACACCCGCAATTTTAGAGCGAATGACGATTTTCCCGTCCTCTTCCACTTCATAGGCCGATTTTGTGTCGTATTTAATAGGAAAATCTCTCCCAGGTACAGCAGCGACTACTTCACCAAGCACGTTTTTTCCTGGTTTACCTAATGTAGCAGGAATCTTTTCACCAAGCCACGAGCCTTCTGAAATTTCTGAAATAAAATTCATATCATAGTAATCGGCTTTACCGTCTTCTCGAATGACCGGTTTTCTCTCCGGTTTAGGCAAATATGTAATTTGTGCATCCATCCCTGCTATAGGTTGTTCGCCTTGAGCAATTAAAAATGCTTTTCCTGATTCAGCCTTTGAAATATCAAAGTCTACTATTCCGTAAACAATTCCTTTTTCTTCAAGTGTTTCTCGTATTTGCTGTGTCAATTTTTCTTTATTATTTTGAATATACTCTTGTGTTTCATATATAAAAATAGAGGCTGACATTTTATCACGTGCGATCTCCGCTTCAACATTCGGAAGCCAGCGTCCAATTTCAACTGGGCTTGTGTTTGGGGTTGATAACACGTTTTTTAAAATTGAAAAATTAGATAATTTAAGTCGTGGATGACTACGTAGGATGCTATCAAATTCTTTTAATGGGAATCCGGCACTAAAAGTAAGCATAAATACCTTGCCATTTTCTTCAGAAATTTCAAAGTTGTCATTCCGAACTAGAATCAAGCTACCTCCTCCTTCCCTCTATATGTAAGTATATACAATCCCCTTACATTTGTTTAGAGACCATTGTCACTACCGAGAAAGAAAATAGTACTACTCAATTATTAAAAAATCCGCCAAAAATTTCATTCCAACAAATAAAATTAAACAATTTTAACTATTTAAATGTTTATTTATCTGCTTTTTTATTAAATTTTCCTTTTAATTCAAAGTAATTCCATTTAATTATTTTGGAGGAATAGTATGCTATGGAAAGATAGCAAGTGGGTTCATCTCTATTAATAGTAGTTTTATATAGGTATTTTGAACCTTTAGTTATTCAACAAGCTACCTATACCTCCTTCAATATGGAAAGTGCAGCCTAGTTGAGCTAATTGCTCATGAGTCATATAGTGCATACTAATTTTACCATCTAATGCTAAACGTACCTCAAATAGTTCCTCCCCAATTTGCGTTATTTCTATCGAATTCATTCCATCTAGTTGGAAATTTACACTTTTCATTTTCATCACCTGTTTTAGTATAACGAATACAATCGCAATGAGT